>NZ_JBFBBY010000006.1:0-115889 GCF_040682875.1 Amycolatopsis sp. NPDC051071
CAGAACCGCACCCGCACATCCCGCCCCAACGGCACACGACCCGCCACCACAACCTCCGACCACAATCGGTGTTGCAACGACCCCGTGAACCCAAGTTGTTCTAACGACCCAAAACACTCACGAGACCCGACCCCTGCTTCCCGGCGCCCCCCTCAGGGGCGGCAGCGGTCCGCCGTAGCGGCGGCCTTGGTCAATTCCGGGGAATCGATAATGGCCTTCACCGGGTCGAGTGCACTGTGCGTATCCTTCTGGGCGGAGATGAGCCCCTCGACCGCACGGCCTTGAGCCGCGGTGTCGTTCTTTCCCGACGCGTCCAGATCGGCTTTCGCTTTCACGGTCTTGTCGCGTGCCGAGGTGTATTTCCCGAGAAAGTCCTGCTTCGCCGTGTCACCGGCCGGGACCGGTGCGGCGGGTAGCGCGGTGAGCCCGTCGACCGTCTTGGCCAGAATGGTCGCGTAGTGCCCCAGCTGTTCGCTGGTGCTTTTCTTGATGGCCTCGACGGTTTCACCGCTGGACGTCGGCATCTTGTTGTTGCCGTCGATGAAATCCCTGACCGCGCCGCAGAACCCGTTCATCCAGGTGACCGTCGCGGCCGGATCGGCGACGGATGGCGAAGGTGCCGTGGGCGCGGCCGGTGCGGCCTGCGGAGCCGGATCCGGCGTACAGCTGGACAGAACCATGACGGCCAGGGCGATTCCCGCGCTACCCAGGAGCCCGGCCGGTGTCTTTCGGACGGCGCACATGTCTGTTTCCCCTCTCGTCCGGCTGGTGTTTCCCTGCCGGCGGGAGGACTTTGACATGGCAGGCCGCGCGCGGTCTGCGTCATCTGACTCAGAACGGACGCGCCGCGCCCGAACTCGTAACGTTCGCGGCACGAGGCCCGGACGGCGTAACGGGGCGTGGGCGACCGGCGAGTACAGCATTACCCCTGTTCACTTCGGGGGCACCCAGCCGAAGAGGTAGCACCATGGCCATCAAGATCATCGCATCGCGGCTCGAAGGTGGGAAATTCCACGAGAACATCACGAAACTGCGCTGGAGCAACCCCGGCAGCGGCGAAACCGGCGAGAGTTTCGTGTCCGCGATCGTGGCCTGGATCGAGGACGACGACGGCAAGGCCTACGTGGACGAGGGAATCCGCCGGGTGGCCGTGGAGATCATCAAACCGACCTTCGGCCCTAAATTCCTCCGCACCAAGGCGGACGGCATCTGGAAGAACAACCTGCTGGATCTTCCCCGCTTCTGAGCGAGCACGTCCACAATGGATGGTTTCCCAGTGGGCCGGGCCGGGCTCGAACCGACGGCGCTGGAGAAACCCATGAGTCGGCATGTCATTGCCTTGCCGGTAGCCGCCGTTGTCGTCGCCGTGGCCGCGTTCGTCTCGACCCCTACCCTGTGGTCATGACTGTTCATCTTGTCGTGACGACCACGACCCCTGATCGAGAATCCGGCGAGAAGCTCGCAGGTTCGGCGGTCGCCGCGCGCCTGGCGGGTACCGCGCAGGTCATCGGTCCGGTCACATCGTTCTTCTGGCACCTCGGCGACTCCGGCCGTGGCGAGGAGTTCAACGTTACGTTCAAGACGACCGACACACGGTACGCCGAACTGGAAGCGCACATCATCGAAAACCACCCGTGGAACAAGCCCGAGGTGACGGCCGTCGAGCTGGCCCGCGGCTCGGCCGACTATCTCGCATGGGCCGAGGAGTCCACCCGGCCCAGCTAGACCTCGAGCCGGGTCAGCAGGTCGGAGACTGCCAAATTCGGCGGTAGCGAGTCAGACGACGTGCCACCGTTTCGATCCGGCGCGCGGGCCGTACCGAGGTGACCCCGGCCGCGAGATCGACGGCGCGGCCGAGCGCGGTCGCGGCCTGCTCGACTTCGCCGGGTGATGATGGTGCCGTGTGACGACGCGTGGGATTCGAGTTGTGGACCCGCGAGAGCCCTTGCGCACCCTTCGCGTCCTTCGCCCCGACACCGATCCGACCGTTCATCGGCGACTGTCCGCGCACCGCGGGTGGATTCACTCCGATCAGGACGACTATCGGCGGCGTTGCGCGCCTAGTTCTTTTGACCGATACGACAACGGCCGCGAACCATTCTCGCGCTCGATGCGGCCTCACCCGCCGATCGACAGAATGGGATTCACTCACAGACCACGCGGCCGGGGATATCCCGGCGCGTCCGTGTCGTTCGGCGGAGGGGTATCGGATGAGGAAGACAGGGTCAATCGCGCTCGCGATCGGCGTTCTCGGCACCGGGATGCTCGCGGGGGTACCGGCGGGAGCGGCACCGGGCGGGGTGCGGTGGGGGGCGTGTCCGGCCGACGCCACCGCCCCTGGCCTGGAGTGCTCGACGATCAAGGTCCCCTTGGACCACCGGGCCCCCGAGGGGAGGCAGATCGACGTCGCCATCTCCCGGCTGGCCAGCAACAACCCCGGGAAACGGCGGGGTGTCCTGTTGACCAACCCTGGCGGGCCCGCGCCCGGCCTCAAGTTCCCGGCCGAGTTGGCCGCGGCCAAGCTGCCGCACAGCGTTCTGGACAGCTATGACGTGATCGGCTTCGACCCGCGAGGACTCGGGCACAGCACCCCGGTGACCTGTGACCTGACGCCGGAACAGCAAGCCGTCGGCAACGTCCCGCCCTACGCGCGTAACGCCGCCGACGTGACGAAGCGGGCCGAGCAGTCGAAGGCGATCGCGCGGCAATGCGCGACGTCGAAGACCTCTTGGATGCTGCCGCACATCAGCACGGCCGACACGGCGCGGGACATGGACAGCATCCGTGCCGCGCTCGGGGAGGAGAAGATCTCCTTCGCCGGCTACTCGTGGGGCACTCACCTGGGCGCTGTCTACGCGACGCTGTTCCCGCAGCGCGGCGACCGGATCATCCTCGACAGCAACGTGCACCCCACCGGCTGGGACTACGCCAACGACAGGCTGTACGCCCAAGGCTTCGACGACCGCTTCCCGGACTTCGCGAAGTTCGCCGCCGCCCAGGACAGCACCTACCACTTGGGCTCCACTCCCCCACAAATCACCGCGAAATACTTCGACCTCGCCGGGAAGCTCGACAAGAAACCCGTGCGGGACATCGACGGCCCCACCTTCCGAATGCTCACCTACGGCTTCCTCTTCAGCAACGCGGGAATGCCACTGGTCGCCAAGATCTGGCAAGCGATCGACACCGATCAGCCACTCCCCCCGCTCGGCCCCGGCGGCAATCCATCCACTGCGGACAATCTGATTTCCGGGCGCTACCACATGATCTGCGCCGATTCGCGTTGGCCGCGGTCGGTGGCCACCTACCAGGCCACCGTCGCTCTCGACCGGCTCCGCCACCCGATGTTCGGCGCCGCCGGCGCCAACGTGCAGCCCTGCGCGTTCTGGCCGTCGCCTGCCGAACCGCCCGTGCGCGTCGGCGACCGCGGCGGCCCGTCGAACGTGCTCATGCTCCAGAACCTGCGCGACCCGGCGACACCGCTGGCCGGCGCCGAGCAGCTGCGCACGGCGTTCGGCGACCGTGCCCGCATGATCACCGTCGACGCGGGCGGGCACGGCGTGTACCCCTACGTCGGAAACCGTTGCGCCGACACCGCGGCGACCGCATTCCTGACCACTGGTCAGCGCCCGGACCACGACCTCGCCTGCGCTGCGGAACCCCACTGACCGCAGGATGATCACCTGGACAACGGCCCGTGACGCAGGAAGGACGGCTCCGTGCTCCCGAACCCCACCACACGGCCGGCCCGCGGCCTGGCGATCGCCGAGGTCGTGGTCCTGGCGGGCCTGAACCTCGAACAGCTCACGCGGCGCCTGGTCTTGCCGGACCAGGCGCCCTCGGGCGAGATCCTCTACTTCGCCGCGGGCGTTTCGATCGCCGTGCTCGCGCTGGCGCGGCGCCGTTTCCCAGAGCGGACCGCGGCGCTCGCCGCGGCGGGAATCGGTCTCTCGCTGGCTTGCAGCGCGGCGGGATTCCTCGCGAAGCCCACCGCGGAGATCGGTGGTGATTCCGAAATCACGGCGTTGATGCTGCTGACCGGGGCGGCGTGTCACCGGTTGCCCCGCGTCCTCGCCGTCGGGCTCGCGGTGCTCAGCGGTCCGGCGATGGCCGCCGCCCCAATCCTGCGGTTCGGCGTCTCCTCCGCGACCTTGACCATCGCCGTGCTGTGGGCCTTGCTGTGGGGCGGCAGCGTCATGATCGGACTGATCCTGCGTGACGGCGATTCCCGCCGTGAAGCGGCTTTGGCGGCCGCCCGCGAACGGGAGCGGCTGGAACTGGCCCGGGAGCTGCACGATCTGGTCGCCCACCACATCACCGGGGTCGTCGTGCGCACACAGGCCGCGGGCGTGATCCTGGCCGACGGCCCCGAACACGACCTGATCAAGGAAATCGAACACGCGGGCGCGGAAGCCCTCGGCGCGGTGCGGCGGCTGGTCATGATGCTGCGCGAGGACGGCCACACTCCGCCCGTCGTCACGAGCGACCTGGTCAAGACCGTCAAAGCCGCGGCAGGCGAGCACGAAAGAGCCACGCTGCGCCTGGCCCCCGGACTGGCGGACCTCGCGGTCGCGCCGGAAACGGTGACGACCGTCCACCGCGTGGTACTCGAATCGCTGACGAACGTGCGCAAGCACGCGGCCGACTTCCGCACGGTCACCGTCACCGTCGAACCCACCGGCGACCGCCGGTACCTGCGAGTCGAAATCGTCGACGACGGACCGCGGTCGAGCCGCACGCGCCGCTCGGCGGGCGGGTATGGGCTGATCGGGATGGGCGAGCGGATCGCCGCGCTCGACGGCAGACTGGCCGCCGGAGAGCACGGCGACCACGGCTGGCGGGTCCTCGCCGAACTGCCCCTGCCAGGCGGAGTGGCGACGACCCGGCAACGGGAAGGGGACTCGGCCCGGTGACCCTGCGAGTCCTGCTGGCCGACGACCAGGCCATGGTGCGCACGGGATTCCGGCTCATCCTGGAACGTGTGCCCGGCATCGCCGTCGTGGGCGAGGCGGACAACGGTGAGCGTGCGGTGGCGCTGGCGCGAGACTTGCGCCCCGACGTCACGCTGATGGACATCAGGATGCCGCTGGTCGACGGCCTCACCGCCACCCGGCGCCTCGCCGGACCCGACGTCGAGGATCCGCTGCGCGTTCTCGTCGTCACCACCTTCGACCTCGACGAGCTGGTGCACGAGGCCTTGTGCGCCGGTGCGTGCGGATTTCTCCTCAAGGACGCCGGCCCCGGCCTGCTCGTGGAAGCAGTCCACGCGGCCGCGAACGGCGAAGCCCTGGTCTCACCCTCGATAACCACCCGGCTGCTGGCCCACTTCACCTCATCCCCGATTCGGCGGCGCGCCCGCCGCGCCGACCCTGCCCTGAGCCAGCGCGAACTCGACGTCACCCAGGCCATCGCGCGAGGCCGGACGAACGCTGAGATCGCCGGCGAGCTGACCATCTCCCTCTCGACGGTCAAGACCCACCTCGCGTCGATCCAGCGCAAGATCGCCGCCCGCAACCGCACCGAGATCGCCGTGTGGGCCTGGGAATCAGGCTTGGTACGCCACATGTGACGGCTCGGCGTCAGCTGCCGCGGCCACGGCGCGGACCGGCAGTGCGGCGACCACGACGAACCGCAGGAAGGCGGGGGTTGCGGCGGCCGGGGAGTCAGCACGCATGCCCTCATGCCCAAAGAACGCTGCCGGTCAACCACTTACTGTTCACGAACCAGGTGTACTGACCTGAGAGGTTGCAACGGGCCGACACGTAGTCGGATGACCTTGATTTGAGGGAGGGCCTGACAGGACGTTCGCCGACCGCTTGAGACTCACTGTTTGACGAGTCGAGCGCTATGACGACGGTTCTACCGGGGAGACGATGCGAACCAGCAGGTCGACGAGTTGCTCACGCTCTGCCGGCGTGAGCGCGGCGGTCAGTTCGTCATTGGCTTCGTCACCCAGCTTTTCGGTACGACGTAGGCGTCGACTCCCGGCGGTCGAGATGGATATGGCGTTCTTGCGTCGGTCGGCTGGATCGGAGGTGCGGGCAATCAACCCCTCTCGATGCAGATCGTTGACAATCGCGACCATATCTTTGGGATCGACGCGCAGGCTTCGGCCAAGATCCGCCTGAGACACCGGCCCCAGCTCGGCGACGGCGGCCAGCACCGCATGATGCATCATTCGCAGGCCCTCGCGAGCCAGCGCCTCTGCCACCAACCGATGACCGCGGGCCGCGGCGCGGCCGAGGAGCCAACTCGGGAGAGCCCGGATACGGGCAGGGGCGTACGAGCCGTCGACCATACCGTCAGGCTACCGAAACCATTGGGAATACCCAACAGATTCCGTTATCGTTGGGACTACCCAACAACCTGGAGGTAGTCATGCGCCGAGTCCGCTTCTACGAATACGGCGGTCCGGAGGTGCTCCGCCTCGAACAAGCCCCGGCACCCGAACCGGGGCCTGGTGAGCTTTTGGTGCAGACCGAAGCCATCGGCGTGACATTGCCGTCGGTGCGCAAAGTCCGCGGCGAAGGCGACCGCGCGCCGCTACCGGGCGTGCTCGGTGGGGAGATCGCCGGGCAAATTATCGCTGTCGGCCCGCGGGTGACCGGCTTCACGGTCGGGGATCGGGTCACATCGCTGACCTTCACCGGCGCCTACGCCGATGTGGTCCTCGCTCCCACCCTCATGGCGAGCCGCATCCCCGACGACGCCAGCTGCGTACAGGCTGTCGCACTGGTACGCAGCGGACACGTCGCGCTCGGTGCGCTGTCGACCGCCAGTGTCACTGCAGCCGAATCCATACTCATCACCGGCGCGGCCAGCGGTGTGGGGCACCTCGCGGTCCAACTGGCGAAAATCCAAGGGGTCAAGCGGGTCGTGGCAGCCGTCAGCTCACCCGGCAAGGCGGACTTCCTGCACGGCCTCGGAGCCGACGAAGTCGTCATCTACGACAGTGACAGCTGGGGCGATCCCGTCGACGTGGTACTCGACGGCGTCGGTGGTGAGTTGCTCACCCGCGCTGTCGCCGCGCTGCGACCCGGCGGACGGCTGATCTTCTTCAACTCCGGTGGCGGCACAGTGCCCGCTTTCGATCTGCTCGCCGGCTCCAAGACCATCACCGGCCTCACCATGGCCCGGTTCGCCAACACCCAGCGCGAACTCTACGACCGTCACCACGAGCAACTATGGCAACTCCACCAGACCGGACAGCTACGAGCCGTCGTACACGCCGAAATCCCCTTGTCCAGCGCCGCGTCAGCACACGAGATCATCGAGACCCGCGCCAACCTCGGCAAAGTGGTTCTCCGCCCCTGATCTGCCGATGAGCGTTGCGAGCCCTCCGCTCATCCGCACGACAGCGCACCGGCCGAATGTGCTCATCGCGGCATGAGCGGATATCCGCCCGGTAAGGCGCCAGCACATCCATTGGCCGTCGGTTGGACCGAGGGACGATCAGCGACGTGCGTGCCCGGCCGCCTGGCCGAGCGCGGCGACCCCTTCGCGGCAGTGCTCGACGTGGAGCAGTCACTCCCCGACCTGCAGAGAGCGTTACTGGAGTCACCTACTCGGGGCATTTCGGGTTCACGGATCCGTACGGGGGCAACCTGGACAGAACAGGTGACCGAAGAAGGTGAGGATGACGATGACGGCGTGGTGGGGCTTGGCCGGACTGCTCGGTCTACTCGGCGTTTACGGTCTCGTCCGTTTCCACCAGCGGAACGACGCTCGACGTGACGAACCGGTCGAGGACGTGTTCGCGCGCTATCCTCTTGCCCGCGGACCGGCGTTGCCGAATGCCGACGCCGCGCACACCCCGCTGATGACCCCGGCGATCACCCCGGCTGCACTCGCCGACCAGGCACCGTTGCAAACTCCTCTCCCGGACCAAGATCGGCCACCCAGGCCAGCGCGGCCTGCTGCCGAACCGCAAGCACTTACGCGACCCGGGCCGGTTGCCGCGCACGCGCGTCCACCGATCGCGAGCCCGGTCCCCACTGCGCACGCCGCCCCGATCCACGAAGCCGCTCCTGTCACGTCACCGTCGACGGACAACCCTGAACCTCGAACCGACGCCGTGGTGCCGCGGCAACGGCCCGCGGAAACGGGAGCGATCGCCGGGGAGCTGACGATGGACCCGGACCCCGCGCAAGTGTCAGATGATCAGGACCACGAACCTCCGATACCCGCGGAACCCGCCATACCGAAACAAAAACGATTCCATCCGCGAAACCTGATCGATCCGGTGATCGGCAAAGCCAAAGCGGTCCTCCGACGAGGCTGATCCCCAACTGTGTTCGAGGTGCCTGAACGGGTGGTTTCCATTCCTACCTGACGGGCGAGATCTGGCAGCAGGATGCTCGCGCGATACAGGACCGCGGCGTCGTAGCCGCGCGGTGCATGTCGCCGTGGGCACACGACCAGTCGAGCCTGTCCACCTCGATGTCGGCGTCGAACGCCGCGTGCAGCCGATAGCGGAGCACCTCGTCGCCGATGACCACCCGTTTCGCGTCACGTACCTCCCCGACCGCGTTCAGCCCGCGGTGCGAGGAGGCCCACCACACTGGGGGCAGATCGACCGGGCCGCGGAAAACCATGTCGTCGGCGATCGCGGCGTCGGGCACCCAGCGCTCGTGTTCGCTGATGACCCTCAGCCAGCGGGGGCCGTCGGGTGTGTCGACCTGTGCTCCGATAGTGCGATCGTGCCATCCGAAGACCGCCAAGGACTCAAAGGATGAGCGATTGCGAACACTTCGGTCTCGTCGTCGAGCGCGGCGGTCCCTCGATCGACAAGGTCGCCGACTTCTTCACCTGCCACCTCACCACTCCATGATCGAATAAAGTGATTGCCCGCGGTAGGCCCCGGTGCCATGGTCTCCGCATGCATCGTGAACGGATCTCCCTGCTCGCTCACGCGCGTCATCCAGTGGCCTCCCCGCTGGACGACGAGTCGGTACGACAACTGTTGGAGCGCGGGACAGGGGACGGTGACGGGCGTGTTCTCGATCTCGGTTGCGGTGGAGGCGAGTGGCTGCTGCGGGCTTTGGTCGCCAATCCGGGATCGCGGGCCGTGGGGGTCGACCTCTCCGAGAGCGCGTTGACGCGTGCTCGCGATACGGCGGAGACCCTCGGCGTCGCGGACCGGCTCGACCTCCACCACGCCAAGGCCGCGGACTTCACCTCCACAGAACGATTCGACCTGGTCCTCAGTGTCGGAGCCGCGCATGCTTTCGGTGGCCTTCTACCCACTCTCGCCGCCGCCCGCGAACACCTTGCTCCCGGCGGGCGAGTCCTGGTCGGTGACGGCTTCTGGGAGCGCGATCCGTCACCGGAAGCGGTGGAGATGCTCGGCGACTTCACCGACCTGGCCACCACCGTCGACCGTGTCGTCGCCGACGGATGGATTCCCGTCTACGGGCACGTCAGCACCCGCCGTGAACTCGACGCCTACGAATGGGACTGGACGGGGACCTTGGCCTCGTGGGCACTCGATCACCCCCATGATCCGGACAGCGCCCACGCACTCGCCGCGGCCGCCACCCATCGTGAGGAATGGCTGCGCGTCTATCGGGAAACCTTCGGATTCGTCTGCCTCGTCCTCCGGCCGGCCCACTCGTCAGAGGTCGAGGACCAGGCGGGGTGAACACGAGCGCGACACGCGGATCATCATCATGTCGCAGACGTCCCGTTCTTCGGATCCTTCGACGCCGTCGAGGACTGGTACACCCGCGCTTTTGGGCCGTGAACCCGATTCCCGGCCGATGCCCGGTCTTATCGGGCCAGCCCACCGCCCGCCGTACAGGTCCGGTGTAATCAGTGTCGGCAAGATTTCGGTCGCTGCCTTCCACGCCACCGAGAGGAACTCGGTTACGTCTTCCAGCGAAAGTCGGAGGTCAGCGCCCGCTGGCGACCGTAACGCGTCTGCCCAGGCGACGGGGTCGTCGATCCGCAGCTCAGCGCAGGTCACGACAGCCGAGGGCGTCGCGTTCGGCAGCGCGGGCATCGCCTCACCGGACAGTGCCGGGCGTGGTCCGAAGTCTCGATCTGGGCTCGTGGACGCAACCCAAGTGCCTTCGCGGTCTCGTCGCTGGTGATCGGCGCCGCAGCGGCGCCGTCGCTGATTGGCGACGAGTTACCGGCGGACGCTTGCCAGCCAAGCTGCGGGAACGGCCGTTTCCCCAGCGGCGGTACGGAAAGCGGGCTTCAGACCGGCGAGGACCTCCGCGGTGGTGCCGGGCCACACGAGTTCCTCGTGTCCGGGAGCTTTGAGCGGGGAGCACGCGGTGAGGGTGCAGCAGCAGGCCGGTGACTGCACGGTCATCATCGAGGGCCTGCGGGCAGCGGTCCGCGTGCCGATGGCGTTCCGCTCCTCGTCGACCGGCGGGCTTCCACTGGCCGACGAGGTGACCGCACGGCGACCGCCGTTGCGCGCCGTGCGGTCACCCGGTGTCAGCCCTGCCGGGTGCGGATCTTGCCCGGCTGATAGTCCGGCTGCACGTCGAGGATCTGCGCGTAGGCCACTGGCCTCTTGAAGGTCAATACCGTCCCGGCAGAGCCTTGGTAAATGATCGGTGAGCTTTTCTGCAGGTTGCCGTCCACGTCCTGGGCGACGACGTAGAAGGAGTCGAACTCGGCGGACGTGCAGCCCGCGATCACCCTGACCTTGTTGATGACCACTTCGCACCTCGATTCGCCCTGAGAAGCCTTCGTGGCGAGCTTCGCCATCAACTGCTGCGGGCCATTGACGGGCAACTCCCCGGCCGATGCCGCGGTCGCGCCCAGCATCACCCCCGACGTCAGCGCGAGGCCCGCACCGATCGACACAACACGCTTCATTACACTGCGCATAATGTTCCCTTCATCATTGAAGTCAACTAAACTATCCGGCGGCGGAAAAATCAGCCCATAAGCGAGCCGGATAAAAGCAGTGGGCGTGATAAACAGTATTAACGGCTCGTGAATGTACCGTGTGAACATATAACAAGGCGGTGCGTTCACTGTCGCCCAACGGCCAGGATCGGTGCCCGCGCAGCCACCCACGACCTGACATTTCCCGGCCTTTCCCAACGCGCCGCGATACATCATGGCGACAGACGCACGGCGTCCGCCGATGCGCGCCGTGCGGTCACCGCGTGGTGTCAGCCCTGCTGGACGCGGACCTTGCCCGCCTCGAGGTCCGGCTGCACTGCGCGGATCTGCGCGAAGATCACCTGCTTCTCGAAGACCAACGTGGTACCGGCGGAGCCCTGGTAGAAGATCGGCGAGCTCTCCTGCACATTGCCAGCCTCGTCCCCGGCGACCAAGTAGAACGCGTCGAATTTGGCGGACGTGCAGCTCGCGAACGCTATGAGCCTGCGAATCTGCACGTCGCAGTTCGGTTCACTTTGGGAGGCTTTCGTGGCGAGCTTCGCCATCAGCTGCTGCGCGCCATTCGCGGGCAACTCCCCGGCCGATGCCGCGGTCGCGCCCAGCATCACCCCCGACGTCAACGCGAGGCCCGCACCGATCGACACAACCCGCTTGATTACACTGCGCATAATGTTCCCTTCGTCATTGAAGACAACTGGACTATTTGGCGGCGGTGAAATCAGCCTATAAGCGAACCGGATAAAAAGCAGTGGGCGTGAGTAACAGTATTAACGGCTCTTGAATGTATCGCGTGAACATATAACAAGAGTGGTGCGCTCACTGTCGATACAACGTCAAGAATTGATGCGATGTGATCAGGTCCGCAGGCCGCGACAGGCAGACCCCGATTACATGAGGCGGCCAAACCGGAATACCGCCGACCGGGTGCATTTAAGCCTCTAGCATAGACGGCGATCGTCTTGTTTTTCGCGCTTCGACCAGACAGACGGCAACCCCGCCGCAGGCGGTCGGCGTCCACTGGACAGGCGAAATACTGCGCGACAACCGCTTGCAGCCGTTAACACTGCCCGTCGGCGAGTACCCAGTAGTCAGGTGACGTCGCCCGCAGGGCGTGGGTCGTGTAGGCGTTCCACAGGCCCATGCTCTGGTCAGAGCCATTGGCGTACGTCCAGCCGCCGTTTTGCCATGCACGACCGGCCTGCGTATGGGCGTAGTTGCTCGCCGTCACGCATGGCCCGGTCGGCGGCGCGGTCGTGGAAGTACTGATTGTGGGCATCGTTGTCGTGGTGGTGGGACGCGGGTCTGGCGAGCCGCCGTCTAAGCCGAAGAACGTGCCCGTGTAGTAGCTCGAGCAGATCGCCGCCAGGAAGTACGCCCCGGTGCTACCGCATCGCGTCGGGCCCGTGCCCGGATCCACCGCCGTGCCGTGGCCCATCCCCGCGACCGAATACAGTTGCACGCGAGTCGCGCCACCGCTGTCGGCGTAGCTGGTCAGCGTCGTGCCGCCGGGCAGAGATTGTGTGCTCGTGGGGTTCTGGGACAATCCGTGCACTGCGGTCCACTGGTCCCGCAGCTCTGTGCCGTTGACGGGATAGACGGTGTAGTCGGCGGTGCCCTGCCAGATCGCGACGCGCGGCATCGGCCCGCTGTAGCCGGGATACTGCGCTTTTACCCGTGATGCCCATTGCACCGGCGTCAAGTTCTGGTTGTTGCGCTGACAGTTCGTTGCTTGCACGATGCTCGTGGCGCACTGCGCCGGCAGTCCGGAGTTGATGCCGCCGGCGGCGAAGACGTCGGGATAGGCGGCGAGCAGGTTCGCCGCCATGGCACCGCCTGCCGACAGCCCGGTGACGAATACCCGGGAGCGGTTCGATCTATGGGTGGCGATCGCCGTGTCCACCATGGATTTCATCGACGCCGCTTCCCCTGAACCGCGGGTGTCGTCGGCGGTGGAGAACCAGTTGAAGCATTTCTGGGCGTTGTTCGCTGTTGATTGCTGCGGGAAAACCACCGCGAACCGCCACTTGTCGGCCAATTCCGGCCAGCCGGAGTGAGCATGATAGTCGGCCGCGCTCTGCGTGCAGCCGTGCAAAGCGACAACGATCGGGCGGTCTGTCTCCAGACCAGCCGGTGTGTAGGTGTACATCGAGAGGGCCCCGGGGTTGGCGCCGAACGACGGGACCTGGACCAGGGAGGCCGCAGACGATTCAGCTCTGGACACTCCCATGCCGGTGAGCGCGGCGGCAACCACCACGGCGAACCCGGCGACAATAGATTTGTGCATGGTGGCTTCCTTGTCGACGTTGAGAGGAAGCAGCGATGGTAAGACCGGGCAGGCTGGGTCAACCAGGTGGCCGGACACCATGCTTGTGTGAAAATCTATGTGGCGGCGCACGGTAGACCGTCCAAAGAGGATCAGTGCAGCCACCTGTCGTTTCGCAGCCGATCCACTCGTCAGCCTGACCCCATTGCAAGCACTGCCTGACGCCCTCCCGTTCACCGCCCGAGGCATGCTTCAACGCCGCAGCTTCCGCGACTACTGGAAGCGCGGTTTGCTTCCGGGCGACGGCGACGGGCAACCGACATTCGAACACGAGCGGCGCAAGTTGTCGGGAGTGGGCATCCCGATCGCGGAGTGCCGTCGCACACCTGCCCGCGCAGACGCAGCAACTCGGCCCGCTCGATCCGGGTCAGGTTGAGCTCAGGGCATGGGCATGCAGATCGACCGCATGTATCCCGGCCAGTGTGCCGTTCGGCTTGCCCTTGCCGATGGGTGTCCGTACCGCGTCGACGATCACCACGTCCGTCATGACGTCTATCTCCTCGCGAATCAGGAATATCTTCGATATACGTCGACAAGTTGATTTCTTCACGCTAATAGTTTCATGGGTTGCCTCATATGTGCGGACTCCACATACACGAGTCGAGGCTGCTCGGACCATCGGGGCTCGCCGGATCCGTTCCTATTGGGTCTCGCCCCACAGCTGGGGTCAATGGCCAGCGGGTTTGGCAAGGCCGCGCTGGCGGGTTTCCTTGGCCGCCAAAATGCCGAGGACCGAGACGGCGGCGCCGATGGCGACGTAGATGGCGATCGGGGTGGCGGTGCCGTAGCTCTGGAGCAGCGCGACCGCGATGAGCGGTGCCAGGGAGCCGGCAACGATGGAGGTGACCTGGTAGCCGATGGAGGTGGCGCTGTATCGGACGTCGATGTCGAACTGCTCGGCGAAGAACGCCGCCTGCGGACCGTACATGGCGGCGTGCATGAGCAGACCTCCCGTCACGGCCACGATGATGAGGCCGGGCTGTCGCGTGTCGAGGAGATGGAAGAAGACCGGCGCCCACGCGGCTGTGCCGAGGGCACCGGCCAGATAGACCGGGCGCCTGCCGACCCGGTCGGACAACGCCCCGAACACCGGGATCGCCACCAGGTGAACGACGTTGGCGACGAGAAGGGCGGTGAGGACGACACCGCTGGACAGCTTGAGGTGGGTGGTGACGTAGGTGAGCACGAACGCGGTGATCACATAGTAGGAGATGTTCTCCCCGACCCGGGCGGCCATGCAGATGAGGATCTGCTTGGGGTGTCGGCGCAACGCTTCCAGCGCGGGAGCGCGACGAGGCGCCTCACCGGCGTCCGCCAGGGCTTTGGCCTTGATGAACGTCGGGGCGTCTTCGACTGCGGAGCGGATCCAGAAGCCGAGGATGACGAGCACACCGGACAACAGGAAGGGAATGCGCCAGCCCCAGCTCAAGAACGCCGCGTCGTCCATGGTGGCGGCCAGGATCGCCAGGACGCCGGTGGCCATCAGGTTGCCGACAGGGACACCGGCCTGTGGCCAGCTGGCCCAGAACCCGCGGCGCTCGGCCGAGCCGTGCTCGCTGATCAGCAGCACGGCGCCACCCCATTCACCTCCGACGGCGAAGCCCTGCACCAGGCGCAGGGTGGTCAGGATGACCGCGGCCCACACGCCGATGCTGCCGTAGGTGGGGAGCAGGCCGATGGCCGCGGTGGACACGCCCATGAGCACCAGGCTGACCATGAGCAGCTTCTTGCGGCCGAGGCGGTCACCGAAGTGCCCGAACACCAGCCCGCCGATGGGGCGGGCGACGAAGCCGAGGGCATAGGTCAGGAACGCGAGCATCACCCCCACCAAGGGATCGCTGCTCGGGAAGAACAGCTTGTTGAACACCAACGCGGCCGCGGCGCCGTAGAGGAAGAAGTCGTACCACTCGACCGCGGTGCCGACGAGACTGGCGACGACGACGCGGCCCATCCCGGTCCGGGGCGGGGAGGCGGTGCGTTCGTTGGTTTCTGTCATCAAAGCTCCCATGAAGGTGTCGGCACGGCTGAAGCGCCGTGAGGCTATTTCTGGCAGGTGAAGCTGGCGGCCGTGTGCGGGTCGCCGCCGAGGTAGCGGGGCCATGAGGGGTACTGGCACAACGGCCGGGTGCGCTGCGCGGCCGCGGGGTTCACATCGGTGACCACCGGCCGGACCGGTGCCGCGCCGTGCTCCACCCAGCGCTCCAGCGCGGTGAGCGAGTCCCAGCCGGCGGCGAAGGCGGCGCCGACGTTGACGTGGTTGGCGCCGGGCACGACGTAGAAGCGGGCGAACCGGTCGGTGTCGTGGCGGCCGACGACCTGCTGGACACGCTGGAAGTACTCGGCGGTGGATCGGGAGCTGACGAGTTCGTCGGCGGCTCCGTGCAGGAGCAGCAGTTTCCCGCCGGCTCTGGCGAACGGCCGCAGATCGGGGTCGTTGACGTCCTGCAGCGCCGACAGTTCCGCGATGCGCCGCGTCCATCTACCGGGGTGCCGGGGGTCGACGGTCAGGGAGTTGTAGGCCGGATCGCGGGTGATGAAGTAGCGCACCCACTGGTCCCAGAACTGCGGGCCGTAGCCGCTCGTCGTCGGCATCGGGACGGCCGGGGCCTGGGTTCCCATCCCGAGCAACGCGGTGGTCATGGTGGCGCCGGACAGGAACGGGAATCCCGGGTAGCCGCGCTCACCGCTGCGCAGGCGGTAATTCCAGTACAGCGGCGAAGAGATCCGTTCGACAGCTCGGATCTGCTTGTCCGACAAGCAGGAATCCCCGGAGTCGAGTCCCCCGGCGCATCGTAGCGTCCATGGGGTGAAGTGGCAGCCGTCCGGATTGGACACGACACCGTCGCCAAGCCCGTCGTCGCGGTCGCATGCGGCGATGACGCCGCGATACAGCAGAGCCTGTTTCGCCGGGCCGGGGAACGCGCCGGGCTCAGCGAGAAGCCGGGCCTCGTAGCCGAAGAACAAGTCGAGGCTGGCCGCGTTCCACGCGGGATAGGCCGAGATCACCCCGTCGAAATCCGCGGGCCAGCGTTGGGCGACGGCGAGCGCCTCCCTCCCACCGCTGGACCCTCCGGCGAAGAAACTGTGGGACGGCTTCGCGCCCGAGTAGCGCTTGCCAACGAGGTACATGGCCGCGTCACGGGTCTTCTTCAGCGCGTCACCGGCGAAGTTACGCACGGCTTCGTCGTTAAGTCCGAAGGAGCCATCGAGGGTCGTGCTCGGCGGGAATCCCGGCGTGGCCTGATGCCCGG
Organism: Amycolatopsis sp. NPDC051071; assembly: GCF_040682875.1. Classification (NCBI taxonomy): domain Bacteria; kingdom Bacillati; phylum Actinomycetota; class Actinomycetes; order Pseudonocardiales; family Pseudonocardiaceae; genus Amycolatopsis; species Amycolatopsis sp. NPDC051071. Next base: position 16,441 of record NZ_JBFBBY010000006.1, read on the forward strand.
AATCACTGGCGAAGGTGACGTAGCCGCGGGCCAGCGGCGCGGGCTGGTCACTGGGGCCGAAGGGGACGTTCGCCGCGATGTTCGGGATGGTGCCGTCATAACCGCCTCCGCCGAACATCAACGCGTGGCGGTTCCACTGGGTCGGCAACGCGACGCGCAGCTTGATCGACGGCGCGGCCGGGTCCACCGGCCCGATGGTGGCGTCGGCCCGGCAGTACTGCCCGGTGGTCGCGGTGGCGTCGACGACCTGGGTGGCGGTGACCTGGCCGCCGGAAGTGGGCAGGCCGAGCACGGTCGCGGGAATCGGGAGGCCGTTGAGGCCGTTGCATCGCTCGGCTGCGGAGCGGTCCTGCGCGGCGGCCGGAACGGCGATCGCGGTGAGCAGCGGGATGACCAGAACGGCTGCCCGGAACACCTTTCTCATGGGATCTCCCTTGTTTCCGCCTCGGTGCGGGGCATCAGGTTAGGCAGCACGACGCCCTCTCCGCGATGTGCCGAGGTCACACTGAATGGCGTCGCGACATGGACAAGCGCACACCTGCGGCACGATCTCCCGCTGTACTGCCGGAAAGTGTGGGTCGTTGACATTCCATGACGACGCTTCGCCAGGACCGCACCATCGAGTGCGGCATCGTGCGCAACCAACTCCGGTCTTGCCCGGCACCGTCGATGACCTACGCCACGGGCGAGAATCCTCCAGGGGCTACGGGTCAGGTGCCACTGATTTTGTGTAGCCGTAAAGCGATCTGTATTTCGAGGAGCCGGTCGGCGTCGCGCCACTGGTCGCCGAGCAGGAGGCGGACCCGGTTGAGCCGCTGGGAGACGGTGTTGTGGTGCAGGTGCAGGGTTTGGGCGGTGTTGCGGGCGTTTTGGTTGGTGGCGCAGAAGGCTTCGATAGTGCGCACGAGATCGGCCCGGTGTGTCCGGTCGTAGTCCAGCACCGGCCCGAGGGTGGCTTGGACGAAGCCGGAGACGTCGGGGTGGCCGTTGAACAGGACGCCGACGAAGCCGAGGTCTCCGGCTTCGGCCGTCTCACCGTGCCGGCCGAGCGCGAGCAGGGCGCGCACGCACTTCGCGGCCTCATCGTGGGCGGCGAGGACGGCGGTGGGGTGCGGCACGAGCGCGGCCCCGGCGGTGACCCGGTGGCGCGAGGTGCGGGACAGCTCGCGGGAGGCGGCGTGTGCCACCGCACGAGGGTCGTCGCCGGGAGCGAGGAGGACGACCGCGCCATGGTGGTGGGTGGCGAGGCCGCGGAATCGGCGGGCCAGTGCGGCGAGCGCCGGGTAGATCCGTTCGCGCGCCGGTCTGTCCAGATGCGCGACCACCAAGACGCGGCAGGTGTCGAGGTCGACGCCGAGGATCGACGCGCGATGCCGCAGCTGATCGTAGTCGTGGATTTTCTGGGTGAGCAGTTCACCGAGTAATTCACCGCGCACTTGCGCTTCGGCTTCGGCCATCCGCCGTCGGGTGACGAGCACGAGGGTGGCGACCAGGGCCGCACGTTCGAGGATACGGCGATCGGTGTCGTTGATCGTCGTCGTGCCGAGGTGGACGAGGGTGCCCAGCGGCTCGGATTCGGTGATCATCGGAACCACGCAGATGTGGTCGCGGACGAGGGTGTGGCCGGAGCGCCGCGCTTCGACGCCGATTTCGGCCAGCTCGAAAGGCGGCTCCTCGTCCTGGTCAGAGGAGGTGACGACGGCACCGTGCTCGTCGACGATCAGGACCTGGCCGGGGACCGCGGCCGCGGTGGCGTGGACGACCTCGTCGACGCTCTTGCCCTGGATGACCAGCTTGGTCAACCGCTCGTGCACGTCGACGGTGCGTTCCAGATCGTCGACATGTGAGCCGATGGTGGCGTTGGCGACGCGCAGGTCTTCGACGGCGGTCTGCGCCGCGGTCAGCAACCGGGAGTTCTCGATCGCCACCGCGGCGTGGTTGGCGAGCATGATGAGCGCGTTGGTGTCGCGGCTGCTGAATGAGCGTACCGCCCGGTGGGCGGCAAGCAGTACGCCGATGACTTCCTGCTTGAGTTTCACCGGCACGGCCAGCAGGGACTCGATGCCTTCGGCGGCGACGGTCCGGTCGATCGGATCCGTGTGGAGGAAGGAGGGGTCGTTGTGATAGTTCCTCACGCTGGAGGGTTCTCCGGTGCGAGCGACCATTCCGCCGAGTCCGGTGCCGGCGGCCAGCCTCAGCCCGACCAGCAGTCCGGAGATGTTCCCGGCGGCCGCCTTGATGAAGCAGTCGCCGCGATCGTGGTCGCTGAGGCTGATGTAGGCCAGGTCGCATTCCAGCAACCGGCGGGCCCGGTCGGCGATGGCCTGCAGGATCGAGTCGAGGTCACGCATCGACGCCAGGTCGTTGGCGGTGTCGTTGAGCAACTGCAGTTCGGCCTCGTTGCGACGGTGCCGGATGAGTGTCTCGCGCAGCTGCAACGCGACCGTCCGCTCACGCTCCAGCTCCGCCAGCTCTTTCGCGGACAAGCCCGCCGACCGCGCCTGGGCCACGGCGGCGTCGAAGTCCGCCCCCTCCAGCACCAGTTGCAGTATCGACGGGCGTTCAGCCTGCACAGTCTCTCCTCATAGAGGCACCGTAATCGTCAGCCGCGTTGTTCAGCGCGTTTTCCCAGGGTCGGGTGACCTCCGACGATCGGCTTGCCGGCGTCACCGGACGCGCAGATTGTGGCGGATGCCGTCCTCCAGGCGTGCGGCCACCTCGTCCCCTTGTCCAGCGGGCCAGTCGAGCAATCCTCGTCCGGCGGCGCGGCCCGCCTGATCGTGTGCCAGTAGCCGATCGAGGGTAGGGAACGCAGAGGTCCGGCCGGACAGGGAGGGGGCGAGGCTGGTCAGGATCGCCCTGGTCAAGTCCAGTCCGATGTAGTCGGCGTTCTCCATCGGCCCGACCGTGGACCACCGCAGCCCCAGGCTGGCCCGAACGACCGTGTCGATGGTCTCCGGCTCGCAGACGCCCTCGTCGAGCAAGTGCAGCGCCTCCCTGACCAGGGCGAACTGCAGACGGTTGCCGATGAACCCCGGCACGTCCCGGTGCAGCAGCACCGACGTCTTGCCGAGCGCGGTGATCAGCTCATGCGCCTGCTTCACGAAGCCGGGTTCGGTGTCGGCTCCGGGGGCGATCTCCACCAGCGGAATCAAGTACGGCGGATTCCACCAGTGCACCCCGACCAGCCGCCGAGGGTGCAGCATCGGCTGAGCCACCTCACTGATCGACAGCACCGAAGTGTTCGTCCACACCGGAGTATCGACCGCGATATCCGGTTCGAGGGCCGCCAGAACCTCGTGTTTGACGGCCAGGCGTTCCGACACCGCCTCCACCACGATGTCGGACTGTCCCGCCAGGACGGCCAGGGAATCCACGGTGAAGATCCGGTCAGCCACCGCACCGGCCCGCTCCGGCGGGGTGGCGCTCCGGGACAGCGCTTGGCCGACGCGCTCCCCGAGGCCGGCGAGCGCGGCGGGGTCGGCGTCGAAGACACCGACCCGGTAACCCGCCTGGGCGAGGGCGACAGCGATTCCATGGCCCATGAGGCCGCCGCCGATGATGCCGAAACGGGTCACTGAACAACTTCCTTCCAAGACAGAGTAATAGGGCGTTCGTCGCCAGGCGCCGGTCGTCTCCGGAGAACTGCCGGCAAAGCCTCAACGTAGGGACGGCGACTACTGACGGCAATGTAAACGAATCACACAGCTATGGCGACGCATATGTCCGCATGTCACTTCCCGGACGATCAGCGGAAAAGTCGATCCAGGGCTGCGGCTTCCTATGGATGAGAGACGCCGACCGCACAGGGTCCGCACATAAACAGTGGGATCTCGACACATAGGCAAAAAGGGGTGTTCTGTCCTTACAGTACTCACACTTCGGATCACCACCCCTTTCCCGCACCGAGGGTGCGAGGTCCATTTCCCGGCTTCGCGCAGTGCGGTAACCCAAGGAGGCAACGATGCCTGCGAATTCCCGGCTGTCCCCCACCACAGGCACTCGGCAGGGCCGGCGCACGCGGCTCTTGGCCGCCGCTTCCGCGGCACTGGCCGCGGTGGCCGTCACCGCGGTGGCCCTGACCTCGGGGGCGGCCACCGCCGCTCCCACCGCCGCCGCCACGCACGACCCGGTGATCATGATCCCCGGCATGACCGGCACGACCATCAACATGGACCCGATGAAGTCTAATCTGCAGGCCAACGGCTGGGCCGCGAACCGGCTGTTCACCTGGACCGACAGCAGCAGGATGACGCAGGACCTCGCGGTCGCCGCGCGTGAGCTGGGTACCAAGGTCGATCAGGTGCGTGCGCAGACCGGCGCGGCGAAGGTCGTGCTCGCGACGTGGTCGGCGTCCACCCTGGCAGCGCGTTACTACATCAAGAACCTCAACGGCGCGGACAAGGTCTCCCAGTACATCGGGTACGCCGGTCCCCAGCACGGCACCAACAACAACGGCTGCCAGGTCTATGTTTCCTGCCAGCAGTTCGGCAGCGCGAACTCCGCGTTCCTGCGGGCGCTCAACTCGGGCACCGAGGTGCCGGGCCACCCGGGAGTCGCGTACATGACCCTCCGCTCGACCGCCGACATCAACGCGACCCCGTATGACACCGCGAAACTCGCCGGCGCGGACGAGAACTACCTGAGGTCGGGCCCGGGGGCGCCGGACCACTTCGGAATCATCAAGGAAGCCACCGCGCTGGCCGCGATGCGCGCGTTCATCATCGCCCACGAGAACCCGCCGACCGGCACACCCACCCCGACAACCGGCACCCCCACCTCCGGGACGACCCCGCCCACCACCACACCGCCGGCCGGGGCCTGCTTCTCGTCGTCGAACTACGCACACGTCCAAGCCGGGCGCGCACACAACAACTACGGCTACGCCCTTGCCAACGGCTCCAACGACAACATGGGACTCAACGTCGTCTACGGCACGACCAAGCTGCGCCAAACCGACTCCGACTACTACGTCATCGACACCACCTGCCCGTAACGACAACGCCTGAACACCGCGGCCCGGGGCGCGTACGCCTCGGGCCGCGGTCCGGCAGCCAGGAGTGGCCTCCCCATGGACAAAGTGATCGCCTCCGCCGCGCAAGCCGTGGCCGACATCCCCGACGGCGCGTCGCTCGCCGTCGGCGGCTTCGGACTGTGCGGCATACCCCGGACCCTCATTCAGGCTGTCCACGACACCGGGGTCTCCGCACTCAGCCTGGTGTCGAACAATTGCGGCACCGACGGACAGGGCCTCGGGGTCCTGCTGGAAGCCGGCAAGGCCACCCGGGTCACCGCCTCCTATGTGGGCGAGAACAAGGAATTCGCGCGCCAGTACCTGGCAGGCGAACTCGAGGTCGAACTGATTCCGCAGGGCACCCTCTCCGAACGACTGCGCGCCGGCGGTGCCGGTATCCCCGCCTTCTACACCCCCGCCGGAGTCGGCACCCAGATCGCCGACGGCGGCCTGCCCTGGCGCTACGCCACCGACGGGACCGTCGCCGTCGCGTCACCACCGCGGGAGACCCGCGTGTTCGACGGCCGCGAGTTCGTCCTCGAACACGCCATCAACTGCGATTTCGCGCTCGTCCACGCCGCACTCGGCGACCGGCACGGCAACCTGGTCTTCCACCATTCCGCGGCCAACTTCAACCCCCTGGCCGCTACGGCCGGGCGCGTCACCATCGCCGAAGTCGAGCAACTCGTCGAACCCGGCGACATCGACCCCGACCAGGTGCACCTGCCAGGCGTCTACGTCCAGCGCGTCGTCGCGCTCAACTCCCAGCAGGCCGCCGACAAACCCATCGAACGCCGCACCACCCGCGAAAGGACCGTCAGCTGATGCCGTGGACCCGCGACCAGATGGCCGCCCGCGCCGCCGCCGAACTCATCGACGGCGACTACGTCAACCTTGGCATCGGACTCCCCACACTCGTGCCCAATCATCTCCCCGCCGGGATACACGTCGTCCTGCACTCCGAAAACGGCATCCTCGGCACCGGTCCCTACCCCCACGACGAAGACGTCGACCCGGATCTGATCAACGCCGGCAAGGAAACCGTCACCATCCTGCCCGGAGCGAGCTTCTTCGACTCCGCACAATCCTTCGGCATGATCCGCGGCGGCCACATCGACACCGCGATCCTCGGTGCCATGCAGGTATCCGCCCTCGGTGACATCGCCAACTGGACGATCCCCGGCAAAATGATCAAAGGCATGGGTGGTGCCATGGACCTCGTCCACGGCGCTCGCCGCGTCATCGCCCTCACCGAACACACCGCACGCGACAACAGCCCCAAGATCCTCGACGCGTGCACCCTGCCGCTCACCGGCCGCCGATGCATCGACCGCATTATCACCGATTTGTGCGTTCTCGACATCAGCCACGGACTTCACCTGGTCGAAACGGCACCCGGCGTCAGTCCCGACGACGTCATCGCCGCCACCGGCGCACCCGTCACCGTGCCGGCCCGATCACTCGCCTAAGCACAACCACGGCATCCCCCATCACCGCAAGGAGACCCGGTGACAGTGCGACTTTCAGAACTGAAGACCCAACGGTCACGAGGGTGGAACACCCCGCCGCAAGCGACCAGGTCGCACCAGACAGAAGAGCCGCTCACCACGCCACCGTGCCCAGTGACCAAGAAAGCTCCTGCGCATCGCCGTACCCGGACTCCATTGTCTCGGTACCGATCCCGCGTCAACTGGAACGAACAAGCGATGCTCCACTAAAACAATCCGACCCGCATTCGCCTGCAAAATTGGCGCTTTGCCGCTGATCGACCTGCGGACCGACTGGCCCTCAGGTCCGGGACGCTGTTGGATGAGTTCCGTGCAGAAGAAGACGAGGCAGTCCTCGGACGGCGCCCCCGTTGGGGAGGTCTATTCCGCCCTGGGCAGACTGCGAGTGACCATCAGTGATCTTGATGTCCTGCTGGCTAAGTTGCGCAAGATGTACAAGCCGGAGTACATCGTACTTCACGCCGGGAGGGCGATCGACTCCCCGGACGACCTGCGAATGGTCTCCGACACTGACTTGCGAAACCTTTCCATCACGGTGTTGAACGATCCGTCGAGCACGCGATGGGCCGGGCGGACGTCATCGGAATTGACAAACGACGATCTCGTAGTCCTTTTGCGCGCCAACGAGGCAGCGGCGGTCGGCGTCCTTCCGCTCGTGCTCGTGGTCGAAGACTGGGCCAGAACTCGGCAATTCGTCGGTCTCCCGCCGCGCAAGGTGCTGGGGCGCCGGAAGAAGTACGCTTGGAAGTGGCCGGTTGCGCTGGTTCTTTTAGCGCTTTACCAGGCGATTTCATTGTTCGTTGCCCCACTTACTGGGCGCACGGTAGCGAGTTACATCTCCGCGGGGGTCGGCCTGCTCTTTCTGATCGTCCTTACGTGGCTTTTCTATCGGTGGTTCACGGAGCCGGCAAGGGTTGACGATTTCACCCTGGTGGTGCCCATGACCTTGGAAGAGTACCGAAAGGAGGAGGTCGCCAGAAAGCGTTACTACATAACCACTGCGATTGCGATCGGCGCGCCTCTGCTCGCGGCCATCACGGCCTTGGTGATCGCACTGATAAAAACCTGATCGGGTGCAAGCAGGAGGACGACGAGAGGCATCGTCGGCAAGCTCTCCCATGACAGCCGGTCTCCCGTCACGACGTGCGCTGTGTCGTCGCTGAGCCGTGACGCCCCGGTTCGGGCCGTGGCCACCGCGAAGGCGATGTTCGAGGCGACCGACGAGGGCGGCGCCGGGCAGGTGCCCGCACCAGAGTTCGCGTGCGTGATCCGTGCCTGGACCGATGGCGGGATCACCACAGCCGAAGTCAGCCGAAGGTCAGGTCGAGACCGGAGTGGGAGCACGTAACCGATTCGACTGGGCAATGAAGTCGAGCCTGATGCTAGAGCCGCTCGACAAAGGAGAGCAGTACCGCGGGCGGGATCGGATGAACCCCGTGTCGGCGTACCGAGTCGATCACCGCCCGGGCTGACGTCACCACGACCACCGGACGTCCGTCCGGCTCAGCGACGACCAATGCCTCGATCACCTCGTCGACAGGCTTACCAGGCTCAGGGAGCAGCACCCGCACGCCGCGCGGCGTGCGGGGGAGGGTGATCAGGCCCGCACTGTCGAGTACCACGGTCACCTCCGCTGACGTTTGTGCGGCCAACGCGGCGAGCTGGTGGATCACTCGTTCGCGTTGCTCGGCAAGAGGAAGCGCCGGAGAGCTGGCCTCAGTCATGTGGTGGCCGTCCACCACCACATGCACCGATGGCAGTGCGAGCAGCCGCTCGAGCGCGGCCGGGTCGGTCAGCGCCACGGCGGATGTGTCGACCGTGCTCAGCGGTCGGCGCCGAAGGTGTTCCACCAGACCCTCACTCGGCACGTCGATACCGCCGAGCAAGGCCACGAAGTCCCGGTCGGCAGCGAGCTCGCGAAACTCGGAGGGCAGCTCACTCTCTAACCCTGTCAAAGCCTCCGTGGTTTGTGACAGGCGCACTTCCGTCGTTTCGAACAGCTCCTCCCATCGGTCGAGAGTCTCCTCGCTGCCCTGCTTCACCGCCGCACGGAACTCGTGGTATATCAGGAAATCGCGGATCGGATCGCGGTATTTCGGGCTGGCGATCAAGCGGTAGAAATCCGGGTAGAAGTGCTGGAGCATGATCACCTTTACCAGGTTTTCCACACCGAACTCGTCCCAGGACCGGCTGAGATGATACTCCAGCACGAAACTGTTGATCAGTCTTTTGATACGCCGCGGATTTCGGCTTGTGCGATCAATAACCATGCTCTTCATCGACTCGTCGAGAAGCCCGCTGGTATTCGAGAGCTCAAGATATCCGTTTACCAGGCGCATCGTCTGGTCCTTGGACGGAACTGGAATCCGATAGCTTATCTGAACGATCTTCTCCAGATACTCGCCCGCGGACACCTGAGCACCGACACCACCCGACTCGCGCACGGCCTGCTGCAACGCACTCTGGTGGCAGGCCAGAACGAAGACCATGCCAGGCACGTCAAGGTATAGCTTGATCGCCTCGCAGACCTCGATGACACGCGCGCTGGCGCACCGATCCAGGTCATCGACGAAGACCACTACCAAACGCCGGCGGTCAGGAGTTCCCCCTTTCTCCATCCAGCCACCGATCGCGTCCCGCAGCACACCCTTGATCTCGTTGCGAGCCCGCGCATCCAGTGACAGCCGCTGCCAGATCTGATCCACCACCCCGCCCAGCCCGAAGAAGCTCGCCACCACAAGCCCCATACTCCGCAGCACACCGAACAGGTGCGCACGTCGAGACATCGATCGCACCGCACGCCGGATGAGATTGCGGTCGAACCGCAACAAAACCGACTTGATAAGACCTTCCAACGCACTCGTCGGCCCCGACGTCCAGGCGTTGAACCACACCACGGCGGTATCCGGCTCGGCAGACAACCTCGCCTCCAGCTGATGCATGAGGCTGCTCTTGCCCATCCCCCATGCCGCGTCCACCGCCACGGTGAACGGCGCGGTGGCCCGTGAGGCGGTGATCAGCCCCGCCAGGCTGTTCGCCACATCGGTGACCTCCAGCAGATCATCCGACGCACCGTCGCCAACCGGTGCGTCGTTCAAGACAACGAATCCCTGCCGTCGGGTTCTGTCCCCTGGAGTTGTGGTCATAGGGCCTTCCTAGCGGATGCGATGACAAGGCATCGTCTGCCGCGCCGGACGAGTTCAGCCGCCGGCGGACTTCCTCACCTTCCCCCACATCCTGTACGTCAAAGGACACCGACGCCCGAAACGTCAAGGCGCTCGCCGCCCGGGCGGCGAGATCGCCTTGCTCCTGAACGGGTATCTGTCCGGCGGTGCCCCGCTATGCGGCTCGGGTCAGCTTCGAGAGTTCCAAACCTGTCCTGGCGGCCTCCGATCGGGCGAAAGCCGGATCTGGTGTAACAGAAGACCCGTTCTCGACGAGTCAGGAACCGATGAACGCACCGGAGTTCGGCGGCGAGTTGGTTCCGCTCCAGACCGTCGACGGCGTGTCCTACGCCGTCGCGTTGACCAGACAACCGTGGGAACTCCCGGTCGACGCACTGGCGATCTCCGTGGGCGCCACCTACGGCGGCGTCGGCGACGCGATGCAGGAGGAGTTCCCCCGCGCCGGCTGGCGCCGGGCCGACCTCGGCTCGGTCACTCCCGCCGAGCCCGCTCTGCTGGACCTGGGCAAGCACACCGGAGGACGGCGGCTGCGGCTGGCCGTCCTCGCCACTCCCCACGACAAGGGGAGGCGCAACGACCCGACACCGGAGGCGATCGCGACCGCGACGACCGCCGCCATCACCACCGCGGCGAGCGCGGGCGCGACCGCCGTCGCCCTGCCGCTGTTCGCCACCGGACGGCTCGGGTTCGCCCCCGTGATCGCCGCCCGCGCGCTCATCAGCGGCGCACTGGCCGCGAAGACCCCGGTCCGCAAAGTCGTCTTCTTCTCCGACTCCGGCAACCACATCGACACCATCAGGAAGCAGTGGGCCGCGGGCGTCCCCGCACCGGGGACCACCGCGCCCGAGCCGTCCCCTGCCCCCCGGGTGCCGGTGTTCTCCGACGACGAGCTCGCCGGCGGCGTCGCCCGGGACCTGGTCGATCCGAACGAGAGCATCCCGCTGGCCGATGACCACCTCGGTGTAACCCCATACGTCTCCATGCTGGCCACGGTCATCGCCGCCAAGGACACACCTCTGCCGCTGTCGATTGGCGTCTTCGGCGAGTGGGGCTCGGGCAAGAGCTTCTTCATGGGCATGCTCCGCGGCCAGGTCAAAGCTCTGGAAAGCAAGCCGGGCCACTGCGGGAAGATCGCCCAGGTCGGGTTCAACGCCTGGCACTACGCCGACGCGAACCTCTGGGCCAGCCTCGGCGACGAGATCTTCCGCCAGCTCGCCGAGCCTGCCCGGCGCCCCGGCGAGCCGGACGCCGAGCACCACGCCCGGCTGCGGGAAGGTGCCCGGTTGCGAGAGCAACTGGCCGCCGAACTGGAACAGCGCAAGCAGCTGACCGCAGTGACCGAACGTGCCCAAGCCGAGGCCGTCACGCTGAAACGCCGGATCGGCGAAGCCGAACGCGACCGCAAGGTGCGGGCCGGCGACCTGCTGCGCGCGCTGCGGAAGTCGCGCGCCTTCCACAAGCAGTACGACAGGCTGTGGCGCGAGCTGGGCGTCGGCGACCTGCCCGATCAGGGCAGGCTGCTGGCCGACGAGATGCGCGGCGCGCACGGCGAGGCCGAGGCACTGGGCCGGATCGCGCGCTACCGCCACGGCCGGGCCGCACTAGTCACCGCTGCGGTCGTGTTGCTGGCCGGCGCGGCGATCACGGCCTTCGTGCCGGACGTGAAGGCGTGGCTGACCGGGGTCGGCGTCGTATTCGCCGGTCTGGCCACGACCGGGCTGATGCTGGTGGGTGCCGCCCGCGCCGGGCTGCGCCGGCTGCGGGTGCTCGCCGAGGACCTGCGCGGCGGCCTGGACGAAGGCGCCCAGCAGGAGCTTCTCGCGCTGCGCAAGGCCGAAGCCGACCAGCAGATCGCCGAACAGCAGCTGGCGGAAGTCGTCACCCGGATCGGGGAGCTGGGCCGTCAGCTCACCGAGCTGACCCCAGGACGGCGGCTCTACGCCTTCCTCGCCGAGCGGTCCCGGGGCGAGGACTACCGGGGCAACCTCGGCCTGATCTCCACCATCCGCAAGGACTTCGAGAAGCTCGTGGCGCTGATGAGCACGCCAGTAGCCGACGGCGAGGAGGGAACCCGTCCGCTGGACCGGATCGTGCTCTACATCGACGACCTTGACCGGTGCAGCCCGCAACAGGTCGTCGACGTCCTGCAGGCGGTGCACCTGCTGCTCGCGTTCGATCTGTTCGTGGTGGTTGTCGGAGTCGACCCGCGGTGGCTGCTGCGGTCGCTGAGCACGCACTACGACAGGCTGATCGAAGCCGACGCCGTCGTGCGCGCGGACGGCTGGCAGGTGACGCCCGAGGACTACCTGGAGAAGATCCTCAACATTCCGCTGGTGCTGCCGCGGATGCCGGTAGGCAGCCTGCAGCGGCTGCTAGGGTCGATGGCCGAAATCCCGGCTGTCGCCGATACCGGTGAGCGACGGCCGACCGCGCTGGCGCACGACGAGGAGATCGGCGTCGTGACCCCGTCGAGTGTTGCGGCGCAGGACATCCCGGTCGAACCCGGCTCGCAGATGGCCGTGCAACTAGACCCGAGTCGGCAGGCAGAGATCCCGCGGCCGCTGACCGATCCGGAGATCGCCCTGCTGTCGAAGCTGGACCGGCTGGTCGACACGCCCCGGGACGCGAAGCGTCTGATCAACCTGTACCGCATGCTCCGGGCCACGCGCGATTTGTCCGACGCCTCGACGTTCCTCGACGGCGAGTACGAAGCCGTAGTCGTGCTGCTGGGAACGTGCACCGCGCACGGCCGCCTGCTCGGCCGCTTCGCCGACGCGCTGCTGCGGACGGCGCCGGAGACGCCATGGGGCGACTTCGTCGGACGACTGCAACCGGTGGAACGCGACGATCGCTGGGTGAGCGAGGCCGTGGGCCGGGTTCCTGTGGAAGAGGCGGCACAGTGGCAGCAACTCCACGCCAGCCTGGCCGAGCTCACCACCGCGGTGACACTGCCCGACGTCCGTGTTTTCCAGACATGGGTGCCGCGGGTCCGCCGGTTCTCCTACGTGCTCTCACCCGGCGCCCGCTGAGACTCGTTTCCGTTGCAAAGGGCTCGCTCGGCGGCGTCGCCGCAATAGCCTCGTCGTGGCGACCCAGCCGTCCAGAAGATCCGCGCGGATCGCATGGGACAGCGGGGTGCGCGTCAGGTCCAGCTTGTCTACCAGCAGCCAACGCGACGCCGGGGCAGTCAACCTCGGCGACCGCCACCGCGCGGTTCAACGCCACCGCCGACGTCAACGTAAAGGCCAAGGGGCTAGTCTCACAACGCATTGACCTGCGACCGGTCTGTCTGCGCGACGCAGCGTGCGGTCCCCGCCACACCGACGAGCTGCAGATTCCCTCGGATTAAAAGTTAGCGACTTTACCATGTCAGCCCATGTCATTGAATGCTAGATTCTGCCGGTTTGTGCAAGTCAACGCCAGCCTTCGCCGGGGAAGAGTGCCATCCTGTGCCGGCCCGTGTCGGGCTCTACGTCAGCAACGGAGCCCAATCGGAGACAGCACGCCCGCCATTCGGCGCTGTTGGACCACCTCGCGTGAAACACCTGATTCATGGGATGCAGCTGCCATCTTCGAGACCACGATCACAACTGCAGGCGGTCTCACAGCTGGGTCGTCGAAGTCTCCTTCGCCTGCACCGGTTCCGCCGCATGCGCATCTGCTGGGAAATCCGCGACGACATCCACAAAGCCTTCCTCACCCTCGCTGCGACATCATCTGCTGACTCAAAGCCCACTCATTCTGTTGCACCCCTAAGAGCTGACAAGAGCTCATCGGAGGCCGTTAACTACCCTCCCCGTGCCGACAGGTCTCCCTTCCCGCAAAGAGAGCCGACGCCAGCCAATGGCGACTCTCCCAGGCCACATGTTCAGCAGTAACACCACTACCGCCATCCGAGCGGCGCTTTGGGTCCGCTCCTCGCGCGAGCAAATACGCTGTGACGTCCACGTGTAGCGGCTCGCCTGTCTGCGTGTGGCTGTCGATCTCAACATCAATGGCATGGTGCAACAACGTAAGCCCATAATGCTCTTCATTGATGTCAGCGCCGCCATCAAGTAGTTCACGAAGCAGCGGAAGATCGCCCATCTCAAAAGCCTGATGCGCAGGACTGAGGTCGGTCACAATTTGTCCTCCGCTTTGGCTGCTCCGCCAAAATACCATCGCGCCAGCGGCGATAGCGACACTTGCACCGACGCCTGCAACGACCGATACTGCGCCGCCGGCCTCCACAGTCGCAGCTTGGAGGCCAGCACCCCCGGTTGACCGAGATCCGCATCATCTCGACGCCGCTCGCGGTGATCAGTCTGCGGCCCTCCTCTGACCCCACCTAAATTCCCCCTTCAAGCCGACCCATCACTGATCTGCATACTTCGGGACGGGACATGCAATGCTCGATCAACCATCGAATCTTGACACTAAGACTGATTTTCTTTTATCAAGCCCAACAAAGAAGCCAAGTCTTCATTAGCCGCCACCCAGGTATCTTGATCACTTTCAGCTAGGTCCGACAAAACATTAACATACGTCGGATCTGCCTTCGCAAACGCGTCGCTAACCTCAGCCGGCATCAACGTCCAGTTTCGACGCTCGAAATTAAAAACCCATGTCAGCGATCCGGAAAAATTGTCTACGCATTCGGAAATAACTCTGCGAGCACTCTCGGACGGCTCCAGATAGCGCCACGCGATCATCGGCGGAGTGACGAGGCCGCCAAGAACACCTCGCCCTACAGCAATCCGATACCAGCCAACGACCCCATGAACAGAGAGAGCCTCGACCACTTCTCTCGCCTGAATCATGAGAACATCCCGGCAAATCCAGGTTTTCCCCATTGCAAGCCTGGATTCAGAGACTTCATCGTTCGCATATAATCTCCCCACGGGATAGCCTCGGCACTCATGCGAGGATCGTACGCGTACCGCCCGTCAGTATACACGTGGTGATATGAATAGCTACTTACCGCATTCCCTTCTCGAACCAGCAGATCGTCACCTGCCCCCTTAAACGAGACGACTTTTCCTTCACCGCCAGCAGCCCTGTGCAAGTTTGTTGCAATTTCCGAACAATCAAATCCACATACATTTATGGGCTGCTCCTTCATTGCATTCACGACTTGCCCGTTTGGCGGGAAGGACGAGTTCGGCAATCGAAACCCGTCACTGCTTCGGGCGACATCATCAGTAGCACCCGAACCTCGTCCGGCGGCAGCAGCTGTCGCAGCACTTGCTCCGGCGCCTGCCGCGCCCGCTACTGCGCCACCAGCCTCGACTGTCGCGGCTTTGGACGCGGTTGCCCACGCGCCGAGTTCCCAGGCCGCCTTACCGGCCCTTCCCCACGGGAGGAAGAACAAGGCGACTTGAAGTGTCTCTTCCCAGCCGGGCGGGCTGGGGTCGCAGCTGCGGACGTCCGGGAACTCAGAACAGAAAGCGAACTCGAACTGGGCGAAGTCCACTGGCCGCTGTGCGACAGGTAGGTTTTTCCAGGTGGCGTACTGGGTCTGCCAGGTGGCCCGTCGCTGCTTCGACGACATCTTCGGCGTATCTTTACCCATCGACGTCGGGTAGGCATGCCTCGTGTCCTTGGGCGACGGCGGCGGGGCCACCGGTGGTGTCCACGCTCCGCTGCCCCCACCGCATTTCCCGCTGTACATGCAGTCACAGTTCGCACGGCACGGCTCCGTGCCGCTCGGGTCACTCAGACTGATCGGCGAGTTGTTGGCGTAGTTGTAGCCGTTGATCTGCTGCGGGTCGGTCGGCCGCATGATCGGGTCCAAAGAGACGAACCGGCCCAGGTCCGCGTCGTAGTCACGAGCGCCGAGATGGACCAGCCCGATTGAGGCGTCGTTGGTGCCGCCGACGAAACCACGTTCGCCCGGCATCACAACACCCGGACCACGCTGGGCCCCGAACGGTGTTTGGCGCCGTTGCTTGACCGTGAGGTCGTTCGCGTTGATCGCGACCTGCGTAGTCCCCTGGTGGTCGCCGGCGAGCCAGCTCAGGACACCACCCGTGCGCATCGCGACAGCCAGGCCACCATGAGTGTAATACCGCGTCGTGATCGCGTTGCCACTCGCCTTTTCGAGCCGCACCTCCTGCTGCCCGAGATAGAGCGTGGTCCCGGTCGGGTCGCGGCGGATGAGCCGTTCGCCGTCGGCGTCGTAGAGGAAGCTCGTCGCCGCGCTGCCGTCGGTGACCTTCTCCAGTCTGTTCTCGACGTTCCAGTCGAGGTTCTGCTGTCCGGTGACGCCGGGGCGGGTCTTGGTGTTGCCGATCTCGTCATAGGTGTATTGAGCCGTTTTGGTCCCGGCTGGTCCTTCTGAGGTGACCGAGTTCAGGATGTGTGGCTTCGGCGTGCCTGGTGCGGCGTAGGTGTACTTGCGGGTGACGTCCCCGCTGGGCGAGTGGTGGGTGTCTCCGGTGCGACTGCCTGATTTGTCGTAGGTGAAGGACTGCCAGTACGGGGCAGGCCCGGTAAGGCTGGTGGTAGCTGGGGTCTGCCCGCAGTCTCCGTTCGGTGTCCAGGCCTCGGTGAGGCGTTGCAGGTAGTCGTAGCCGAAGCACTGTTTGTCGGCAGGTTGCCCGATCGGGGCGTTGGTGATCGAGGTCAGGTTGCCCGCGGGGTTGTAGCCGTAGCGGGTGTCGGTCTGCATCGGCTGCGGTACTTCGGCGTCGACGATGGTGCGGTCGAGACGCCGGGTGTTGGTGTCGTAGTAGTAGGACGTCCAGGCCCGTTTACCGTTGCTGCTGGCGCTGCTCTTGCCGCCGAGGTGGAGACGTTGTGGTTCGCCGTAGCGGGTGTACTCGGTCGCCGAGACGTAGTCCTGATACTCGGCGTCACCCCAGCTGCCCTCGGTACTGACCGGGTTGCCGAGGTCGTCGTACATGAGGAGCATGCTTTCGACCGGTAGATCTCCGGCCTGGGGAAAGCTGACACCGCCGAGGCTGTCGTCGGGGTTGTACTGGAGTGACGACTGGTAGGTGCCGGCGAGTTTCGGTCCTTCGATCGGCGGGATGATGATCGTTTGCGTCGTCGGCTGGTACAGCGGTCCGTAGACGTTGATCTTTTTGACGTAGGCGTTGCCGTCGACCCAGCGCGTTGACGACGCGAGCTTCCCGATGCCCTTGTACGCGGTGTCGTAGACCCACTCGCTGAGTTTGGTTCCCGACAGGTTGTCTTTGAAGACGCCGGTCTTGCGGCCGAGCTTGTCGTAGCGGACGGCGAGGGTGGTGTTGCGGGCGTCGGTGCTGCTGGTCTGTTGGTTCAGCTTGTTGTAGGTGTAGGTGGTGGGCCCGCGGTCGGGGTCGTCAGAGCGGATCAGCGAACCGTGGATGTCATAGGTGTAGGACCAGCGGTTGCCGCTCGAGTCGGTGAGCGTGGCGAGCTGGCTGGCCAGGGTGTAGTTGTACTTGGTTTCGTCGTAGTTGTCGCCGGTCGGCTGCGCGCCGTGGTACTGGCGAAGGCTGGTGGTGCGGCCGCGGGCGTCGGTGATCGTGGTGGTCGCGACACCGCCTTCGGGTGGCGTGACGCTGACCGAGTCCCCGCCGTAGGTCGTGCTGGTCCGCCATTCCTTGGTCCCGCCGCGATAGGTCGAGGCGATCACGCGGCCGGCTCCGTCGTGCTCTGCCTGTGTCAGCCCGGGGACTGCGGTTTCGCTGGCGACCCAGAGTGAGGTGTCGACCGGCTTGTCGTTGTAGAAGGGCTGGGTCGTCTTGTAGGCCCGGCCTTGTGAGTCGTACCGGGTGTCGGTGAGGAGCCTGCCTCCGCCCGGCGCTGGCGCCTGGACTTGCCGCGTTCGGTAGAAGCTGTCGAGGATCGTCGTCGAGGTGGCGTAGTTGCCGTTGGGGCCGATCTGGGTCGTCGTGACAGAGCTGGGCGCGTCATTGCGAACGTTATAGGCGAAACGCGCGTTGCCTTGAGGTTTTTCTGAGCGCGGCCGGTTGGGTTGCCAGATCTCGGTCTTCCGTCCGAGCGCGTCGTAGGTGATTTCCGCGATCCGGTTGTTG
The DNA here is from genome assembly GCF_040682875.1 of Amycolatopsis sp. NPDC051071. Lineage (NCBI taxonomy): Bacteria > Bacillati > Actinomycetota > Actinomycetes > Pseudonocardiales > Pseudonocardiaceae > Amycolatopsis > Amycolatopsis sp. NPDC051071. The sequence continues at coordinate 34,151 of NZ_JBFBBY010000006.1, forward strand.
GCGTCGGTGATGAGTCGCGGTACACCCCATGCGGGCTCGAAGACGGTGGTCGCCTTGTGTCCCGCAGCATTGGCCGCGACCAGCTGGGTGACGGGTCCACCGGTCGCGGGTGTGTAGGCGGCTGTGGAGGTGTTGCCATCCGCGTCGGTGGTCTCGAGTGCACGTCCATGGACGTCGCGCTTGTACTTGGTAGCAGTGCGGTAGACCGGCGTGAAGCCGTTATAGCCGTCGACCTCTTCAGTCAGTGTGACATCACCGACGGTCGGCGGAGTTCCGTTCGCGAGACCGTCGTAGGACGTTCGGATATCGGAGATCGTGTCGCGCGGGTATTGCGGCAGGAAGCCGCAGGTTCCTGCGCGTGTTTCGACTCGTGACGGGTAGTTCAGTAGCCATCGTTCCGTGTTTTGCGCGTAGGTTGTGGTCGTGCAGCGGTCGTCACCCGTCGCGTTGGCGTCGCCGAGGTCGTGGACCTTCGTCGGGAGGCCGTTGGAGTCGTAGTCAGTGGTGGTTTTCGTGACTCGCCAGCCGCCGGCTGTGAGCGCGGTGAACGCGCGTTGGGTACCGGCGTGGACGATGTAGGCCTTGAAAGCACCCCGAGTTGCCGTGGGTCCTTCCCAACTGGGCTCGGTGATCGTTTTGCTGACTACCGCCCCGGCCTCGCCATTCTTGATGATGGTTTCCAGTTCCAGTCCCTGGAGCCAATCTTCGTCGACGTGGACGCCGCCTTCGCTGTCTTTGGCGTCGGCTGTGCGCGTGCCGTTGTTGGGAAGCTTGTCCCCGTGCATACCGCGGAAGTAGCGGCTTTCGGTGTAGCTGATCGGCCCGCTGGGATCATCGGGCTTGCCGGTGCGGACGCCGACCTTGCCGAAACCGCGGAACTCGTTCCAGGTCTTGTCTTTCTCGGCGGTGAACTCGGACGTGGTGAAGTGCCAGGCCGCGCCTTCGGGGTAGGCGTAGTTGGTGACCTGTTCAGAACTCGAGCCGAGGCGGTCGGACTGAACGACGGAGTCGACGACGTGCTTGTGGAAGTAGTCGGTCCGCTCAGAGAAGTCTTTTTTGGTCCAGGTCACCGGATAACAGCGTCTGGTGTTGTTCTCCGGCTTGTCCGGCAGAGAAGTCGCGGTGCAGTCGGGCTGGGCGTAGTTGACGGTGGTGACGGCACCGGCTTCGGAGACGATGGCGGAGAGCCGGTAGCGGTTCAGAGGTCCGACACCATCGTCTTTCACCACCCGGTTCGGCAGCTTCTTGCCTTCGAACGTGACTTTGGGTTGCGCGATGGGTGCGCCCACGTGGCCCGTGTGGGTGATGGATTTGAGCCAGAGTGCGGCCTTGTTGCCGTCGTCGGGGTTGGGGAACAGATGCTCGAGCGTCCAGCTGTCGACGTCGGTGTAGGCGTTGTCCTTGCGGACCTGCGTTGTGATCTTCGCGAGGCGTTTGGTCGACCAGAACGTGGGGGTGTAATGGTCCTTGCACGTCGCACCGTCGCATCGGTCCGACAGGGCGACGTCGGGGAAGTTCTCCGGCTTCTCGAAGACGCACAGGCTACCGGGAACGCACCGTTCCTCGGTCGTGAACCTCACCTTCCCCGCCGCTGGGGCGGGATCGCCTTCACGGAGGCCGTACTGGATCTCTTTGAGCGTGCCACCGCGAACGTACGAGACGGCCGTGTCTTTGAGGTTTTGCCCGTAGTTGTTGGTCTCGATGTCGTAGGTGTAGACGATCAGGTTGCCGTGCCGGTCGACGACCTTGTCGAGGTTCCAGCGGTATGCCTGGGTGCAGGCGGAGTTGGCGAACGTGTTGTCCGCCGCATGGCAGGGTTCACCGGGGTCGTCGCCGTAGACGGGCACGGTCCAGGTCGACTTGGACGCCGGCGCGGATCCGAAGAAGTACTGGGTGCCGTCGACCGTGGTGATCTTCCAGTACTCGCCGTCACGGGCTCCGTTGGCGGCACCGGTCAGATGCTCGATACGGGCGCCGTTGTCGCTCTTCTGCCGCCACACCTTCTTGTCTGTGTCGTGGATCAGCATCCCGCCGATCCCGTTGTAGACAGCGGTGGCGTTGTCACTCTTCCAGCACAGATCGCCGACCTTGGGCGGCGTGGTCCCGCCTTCCTTGTCGTCCTGGCATCCGCCGTAGGTGCGTTCGACGAAGCCCGGATGGAGATCCCAGCCGTCACCCACCCACGACGCTTGGTTGTTGGTGGCGCTGGTACGTCCATCGACCGTCGAAGACGTGTATGACAGAGCCAGGCTGGGTGTCAGGTTCCCCGGCACCGGGGGCACACGCAACGGGTACGACCAAGCGAAGTCCCCGGTCTGCTCCGAGACATCCCAGGTCGCTGTGGGCGACAGGGAGGTCGCCCTGCTGGTGCCGACGCCGTCGGGAGTCGTGGACCCGGCCGGCTGGTCTCCGGTGAGCGCGGCGCGACTCGCGTCGTCGATGGCTCGACCGGCCATTGTCTGTTGTGTAACCGGAACCGGGTCGATGTTCGGTGAGTCGACGCTCCAGCCATTGGCCGCGTTCGCGACTTGCGTAGTGCTGACGCCGGTTACGACCAGCGAGCAGATCAGCGCCACGGTGAGGGTTCTCGAGGCGCGGCGGTGTGCGGAGGAGGACTTGTGTCGCATCGGTTCTCCAGGCTGGACGCGGTGAGACGCTGCCCCACGGTCTGGGGAATGCCTCAAGTGGCTGTGGTCGATCGGGTCGCGAACTCCGGCGGCGGTCTATCCGCCACCGGTCCCTGCCGGAGGTGTTGGTTCGCGCCCTGCCGTAGTTCCGCTGCTCGATGCGGCGAAGACGGGCTCGATCTGGGGAAGTTTGGTGATGACGTAGCCGAGTAAGCGGTCGTTGCCCATGGCGCCGCAGTTGTCACTGGTGTTGGTCATCGATTCGATGCTTCCGCTGCCGCACCGGTAGAGGACCTGCACGTTCGGTCCTTCCGGCCGTTGTGTCCACAATTGCCCGAGGGAACCGATGATGGTCTTGCCCTCGCAGGCCGGGTCGAGTGACACGAACTGGTCCGCGTCGTTCAGGCACGCGGTCAGCGGCTGAGCCCCAGCGGCCGGGAGCAACGACAGATAGCCGTGCCGGAACTCGGCGTAATACCCAGGTCGGACCGCTTGCGTGGTGCTGAGGTGGTCGTAGGCGGCGTTGTTGTAGTACCGCACGAGCGGTGCGTAGGCGAGGGTGTACCCGAGGAGGGATTCCTGGGTCGCTCCCCCGCAGCCGGCCTGGCGGCTGTCGAAGTGCCCGGCCGCCGAGGTGCACCGGTAGACCGGGATCGTGGGAATGTTGGTCGGCTGCTGGGTGTAGACGGAGCCGACCTCACCGATCTTGGTCTTACCCTCGCAGACGGCGTCGGTCGAAGTGAAGAAATCCGTGCCGGATTGGCAGGAGTACAGCACACGGGTGTTGGGTTGTGCGCTGTCGATGAGCATGCCCAGGCTTTCCTCGAACCGGTAACCGGACGCGGGAACGACGCTCGTGCTCGCCGTCCGCTTGCGTCCCGCACCGTCGACGTAGCTGCCCAGCTGGCCGCCGTCGGGTGCGGGGAAGCTGCCGTAGGTTCGGATGGCCGCGTCGGAGGCCATGCCGTAGTGGGCGTAGACCTCGTCGATCATCCCGGGAAAGAACTCGGCAGCTTTGCCGTTGCTCTTGCCGCGGCCGATCGCGAAGGACCCATTCGCCTGCCAGAGGACGACGCCGTCCTTCTTGCCGGCGAACTGCCCATCGACATACAGGCGAAGCTGGTGCGCCGCCTGGTCATAGATGCCGGTGAGATGTGTCCACCGGTTCACGATCGCCGGGTCGAAGGAGCTAATGTAGGACACCGGTGACGCGTCGACGTCCTGCGCGGCCGCACCGAACGTCCACCGCCCGGTTTCCGGCCGGTACTGCAGGGCGAAGCCACTCATCCGCGCACCGTCCTGAGACAGCACGGTCGCGACCTGATCGGTGCGGGAGAGGTTGGCCCACGCGGACACGGTGAAGCTGTCCTGCATGGCCAATCCCCGCTCCGGCGCGGTGGCCTGCCCGTCAGTGCCGTTCAGCTTGAGCGCGGTACCGCTCACACCGGGCACAAAGGTCGCCCCACCGGCCGGGACGACGGCATTGCCGCGCCAGCTGTAGTCCTTGCCGGTGCCGTTGTCGAACCGCCAGGCGCCGCCGTCACCCCGGGGGATGTCATCGTGCACCTTCCGCACTTCGGCGTCAGTGAGCGCTTGCGAGAAGACCCGCATGTCGTCGATTCCTTGCGGGAAGAAGCCGGCGTTCCCGCCGTTCCACCGCGCTCTGCCGATCGAGAAAGCGCCGGCCGACGGAATCGTCGTGACTCCCACCTGGACCGCGCTTTGCACCCCATCGACATACAGCTTCAGTTGCCGGAACTGAGCGTCATACACTACGGCCAAGTGCGTCCACTGGTACGCCTGCGGAGCCTGACCGGCCCACAGCGCGACAATCGAAGGGTTGTCCTTGTCCTCGCTGGGTACGACGACACGCCACTTCTTCACGCCCCCGTCGTACTGGACCAGGAACGCGCTGACCCGATCGCCGTCCTGCCCGAACACCGAGTAGTAGCCGCTGTCGGTCTTCGTCAGCTGCACCCATGCCGCCGCCGAAAAGCTCTTCGCCGTATCCAGCACCGGACCGGTGGTCTGTGCGTAGCCGGTGGCACCGTCCAACCGCAACCCCGGCGTGTTCATCCCGCCGCCCCACCCGGCACCATTCTTCAACGCCACGGTCGATCCACGGCCACTCGCGTCCAAGGCCATCTGCCCGGCGTTCTCATCGAACCGCCAGTGCCCCGCATCCGCGACCGGCAACGTGGCAGTACCACCATCAGCGGCAGGATAGGACCTAAACAGCCCAGCAATCCTGTCCCTGTCAAGCGCCGTTGTGTAGAGGCGAGCATCGTCGACCCTGCCGGTCCAGAACTGGCTCGGCTTGTCCGAAGTCAGGCCACGGCCGACCTGAGCGGCTCCGGATGCCTGCCAGCGCGCGTTCAACGTTCCGTCCCCAACGCGCTTTCCGTTGACGTAGAGCCAAGTCTTCTTGGTCTGCCGGTCATAGGCGCCAGCCAGATGCACCCACGTGTTGATTTCGGCCGGCAAAGTGGACACCGCGGCCTTGGTGATCGGTGCCGCGTCCGAGTCCGACTCCGCCATCTCGAACACCCACTTGCCGCAGGCGTTCGGATTCTCGAAGACTCCGTCGAAGCAGGTCGCGTTCATCTCATCGGCGACGTGCCCGAGCCGGAACTTGCTGGTCCGCTCGCCGTCGATGCTCAGGGCCGTGAGCTTGGAGACGATATCGGATTTACGGTCCATGTAGACCCACGCTGACACGCTGAAGCTCTCGTCCGTGCGCAGGTCGACGCCGGTGGTGCCGATGGCGCCGGTCTTACCGTCAAACTGGACGGCGTTCCCGACCCGGCCGGGCGCGAACTGTGCGCCAGGTTCGAGTGTTCCGGTGCGGGCACCGGTGGAGTCGGAGACCTTGGTGCCGCTGGATTCGTCGAGCTGCCAGTTGTGCACCAGGGTGAGGTCCTGCCCGGACATGGTGCGGATCTCGTCGGTGAGAACAAGGTGCGGCTGTAGGCCTTGACGTCGTCGACCGCGCCGCCGAAAGCGTCCAGCCAGTTACCGGCCCATTTGCCGCGGCCGATGTCGAACTCGGTGGTCGCGTTCCAGCGCGCGGTGAACGTCGCGGTCCCGGACAGGGTGCCGTTCACATACAGCTGCATCTCGCCGGTATTGCTGTCGTAGTTCGCGACAAGATGTGTCCAGACACCGGTCTGGACCGGTTGCGCCGAGCGTGCACGGACGACCGCGGTCGGTGCGGTGCTGTCGGGGCCGTGCATCGCGAACGCCCACCGGTCATCGCTCGCGCCGGTGTAGCCGATGTTGAACGCGGACACGTTCTGCCCACTCTGACTCATCACCGCGCCCCAGCCTGGGGTTTTGTTGGTCATCTTGACCCAGGCCGCGACGGAAAAGCTCATGCCGCTGTCGATCGGTGCCGGTGCGCTGACGTAATCGTCGATGCCGTCCAGGTTCACCGCGAGATCAGTCGCGTCGGGGTAGCTGGTCTGCCCCGCACCCCACTGTGCGCCGTTCTTCGCGGTGCCGTGTTTCGCCATGCCCGACGTGTCCTGTGCATCACCGTCCAGCTTCCAGGTGGCGGCGGTGACATTGTTCTGTGCGACGATGCCCTGGATCTCCGCAAGGTCGAGCGTGCGGCTGTAGGCCCGCACCTCGTCGATCCCACCGGACCAATAACCGAGCGGAGTCCCGTACTTCCCACGCCCGATCGCGAACGGACCAACGGCGTGCCACGGTGACGCCGGAGCAGGCACGCTCGCGACCTGCTTCCCGTTAACCACAAGGGTGAGGGTTTTGGCGGTCGCGTTGTACACACCGGCCAGATGCGTCCACGGCACGGTCTGTACGGTGTTCGCCGCGGACCTGGCCTCTACTGCCGCGCCACTGGTGGCGTCACCGGGGTTCATACCGAAGACCCAGGAACCGTTGTTCTGCTTGAGATAGAAACCACTCACCGCCGTACCGTCCTGCGACACGGCGGTCATGTCCCCGAGCTTGTCCGGCTTTACCCACGCGGTGATCGCGAAACTCTGATCGGTACGCACCACCGGCCCCGACGTGGCCGCGAAGCCCTTGACGCCGTCGAAGGTGGCAGCTCCGTTGACCGCTCCCTGGGGAGCGAATCTGGCGCCCGGCTGCAGGACTGCCATCTCGCCGCCTGAGGCGGCGTTGCGTGCCGTTGTTCCGTCCGCGTCGTCGAGATTCCAGTAGCCCGCGGTGACGTTGTCCCGCGTGACCGCGGACTTGACCTCGGCATCGGTCAGCACCCGATCGTAGGTACGGATTTCGTCGACCGCACCGGCCAGGTAGTCCTTCGCCACGCTGTTGACGATCGCGTGCCCGATAGCGAACTCGTGGGTCGCCGGCCACGGGGTCGTCCACGGCGCGCTGCCTTGGAGATCACCGTTGACATAGAGCCGGATCTGCTGCGCCCCGGAGTCGTAGACGCCGGCGAGATGGGTCCAGGCGTTCGTCTGCGCCGGGTTGATCGACGACACAGTCGTCGATGCCGAGGCCGGGTCGTTACCTGGCCGGAACTCCAACGCCCAGCGATCGGTCACGGTGCCGGTGTGGCCGAGCTTCACCATCGCCGTCGTCGACGCGTTCTGACTCAGCAGCGTCGACCAGCCCGGCTTCTTCTCCGCGAGATTGACCCAGCCCGAGAAGGTGAAACTGGGATAGGTACTCGCCGAAATCGGAGCCGTCACATAGTCGTCGACACCGTCCAGCCTTAGACCAGAACCGGTACTTCCCGGCACGTAGACCGGCCCGCCGTGCAACGTCGCGTCGCGGAACCCGAGCGTGGCGGTGTCCTTCGTGTTGCCCTCCAACGACCACTGCGCCAACGGGCCGTTACCCGCTCGCACGTAGAAGTGGTGCGTCTGCGTCGGACTGCGGTGCCCGGCCCGGTCGACACTCTGCACATACAGGTCCCGTGGCCCGTCACCAGGCGGGGTCAGCTTCGCGTAAGCCTTACCGCCGAGCGCGATGGCGTCGATCGGCGTCGTCGGTGGATCCGTCCAGCCGTACAGGTAGTGGTCGACGTCAGTGACCTTGGTGGTCGCGTCGCTCGCATCGAACTCGAACACGTCCGGCACGCCGACACCACCGTGCCAAGCGTTGTCCGCCTTGTAGAGCGACGCTGTCACCGTCGGCTTGTTGCCGATACCCGTCTGATCGACGATGAACGGACCTGGCCCATTCCGCCAATCACCACCATCAGCGGAATCGTGCCCCCACACCGTCCACGTGACACGTTGCCCATTCCGCTTCGTCAGATCGACATCAGTACTGTGATAGGCGCCCGATGCCTGGTAGATCGCCGGAGCACGCTGGTCCGGAGCGCCGCCATAGATGTCCCAGACCGGGCGGAGCTGGTCGTTGGCGTCCGGGTCGGACAACCTGCTCAACAGCCGGATGGACGGGTCCCCGACATACGGCACACCGTCACACCAGCGACACGGCGCGGGCAACGGCGGATCGGTCTTCATGTCGTACGGCGGATTCGGCCGTGTGTTGTAGGTGATCTGCAGGATCGTGCTGGGCACGTCGTACTTGCGCCAAGCGTCGGAATCCGTTTCGGACTTCGCCTTCAGGAAGTAGGTCGAAGAACCGTTCGGGTTGATGTAGAGGCCGACCGGGAATCCGACCGGTTTGTTCCCCGAGCAGGAGTTCCAGTTACTGGGAACCCAGACGGTGGAAACAAGATCCCCACCGGGCGCGTTGTTCCAGGTCGTTCCCCACCAGATGTTGTCTTTCGCGATGAAGAGCTCATGTTCCTTCGGGTCACAGTTCGGACCGTGCACCACAGCGGTGTTGAGATCGACCTTCATGATGTTCTTCCCGGCAAGGAAAGCCGTGTCGAACTGGAAGTAGGTACGAGCGAGGTCGATGCTTCCGCATTCACTCCAGGTACATTTACCGACCTTCGCCCAGGCGTCCCCGTCACCCGTGCCATTGACGTAGGAGCCGTCGGGATAGCCGCGGAACACCTTCGCCCACATACTCTGCCCCGGCGACCGCATGTCCGGATCGACCACCACGGGGTAGCGCGTGCCCGGATCCGCCAGCATCGCGGCGTTCGGCCGCAACGTCATCGAGGAGTGATCGATCGCGACCTCGACCGGCGTGCTCGTGCTCTCCCGCCCCCTGGCATCCCACATGACCGCCGCAGGGGCCACGAAAACTTTCTGCCCATCGCCGTCGACGGCCTGAACGCGACCGGGTCCATCCGACGTGAGCCGGACGCCCTCTGTCTCGAGTGCAAGCTTGATCGACACCAGCGCGGGGTTACGTCCCGCTTCCGGCGTCTTGACCACGAAACGCTGGCTATAGCCTTCGGCCTCGGCCTGCATTTCCAAGTCGACCCCGGGCAGCACCTCTCGGTACCTGGCCGTGCTGCCGTCAAGCTCAGGCTTCGGCAAAGCACCTGGCCAGCGCAACGCGAGACGCTTACCGTCACGCGAAAACCGCACCAGCGGCCCCTCTGTTCCGCCAGCCGAAAACGCCACGTCAGCCACAGCGGCCTTCGGCCTCACGGTGCCATCCGGCACGGACGCCAGCGCCGTATCGACAGGCACCCACCCCTCGCCCTTGCGGACCCGCACAGGCTGCGGCGACAGCTGCGCCGTCAACGTCCCATCAGGATTGGCCAGCACCTTCTTCGCTTCGGCGGTCTGGTTCGCCACCCCGACCGGAGTGCCCTGCAACCGCGCCGCAGCGAAGGCACTAGCGGCATCCGGCGCCTCCGCCACAGGGACGACCGCCGCAGGCAATGAACTCTTCGGCGAACTCGCCGTCACCACGACGACACCGGCCAATATCAGGAAGATCATGGGTAACGTGCGCAGCCTGAAGCCACGCGCCACTGACGGACGCACCATTGAAAAAGATCCCCTCAGGACGGCCAAACGCGCGTCCCCGACGCCACGCGACCCACAAAGTCACCATGACTCTCCACGATCACTATCGAGTGAAGGAAGACTCCAACAGAGTGAATGATCATGGGCGAACCAGTCATTCTGTGTCAGCCCCTCGAGACACGCCAATTGCCCAGGTTCAACAAACAACCGGTTGGCACTTTTCTGACTTGACGTTGAATCTGTTGCCCGGTTATCGATGCCGCCGTCGCGCCTCAAGGCGATCGCATCTGTTCGTTCGCCTGTCTAGCGTCGCGACGTATGCCCGTCAGCCGTCCAGTGCGCGCACGCACACCCCGGAGACCAACGAGCGCGTCGGCTCGATCACCGTTGTCGGGCCGTCTTTGCAACGTCCCTTATCGCGGGGTCCCTCGACAGCACGCCGCGGCGCACGCTGAGCACGTCGTGGAAGGAGTGAGCGGTGTGCCATGAAGGTCGCTGGCGTGTACAAGCGGTGTGGTTGCCGGGACAGTGCGGGGCGGTTCCTGGGCAGCCGGTGTCGAGGGTTGACGGTGCGGGGGCACGGGAGCTGGTACTTCCGGGTGGAGATGCCGCCGCGGCCGGACGGGCGGAGGCGACAGATTCGCCGCGTCGACGCTGCACAGCTACCGCCAGCACATCCGCGGGTATCTGATCCCGTACCTAGACGACCGTTTGCTGGGAGCCGACCAACGGCTCAGGTGCAGGCGATGTTCAACACGATCATCCAGACCCACGGCGCAGCCGGGCGCCCGCTGACCGCAGGAACACGCGCGCCTCGTCCGCCCGTTCCTCCACTGGTTGCTGCTTCGCCGAGCCCGCAAGCACACGTGCCTATCCGACCACCGACGGTCGCGACCTACGCCGCCGGATACTGGTCGCCTTGGACTTTCTGACCTGGATCGATGCCCAGGGAACCACTCCTAGCCGCCGGCCGTCACCCGATGCTGCTGCCGCCACGCCTCGGCGCCCTGCTGCAGGACCTTGCCTCCCAGCCACCGACCCCGCTGATGATCCCTCACGGACCGAACGTGCCCCGCTGGCTGTTCCCCGGCCGCGTTCCCGGACAACCCATCGACGGGCATAGCCTCACCAACCTGCTCAACCGGCACGGCATCAGCGCACGGCCCGCCCGCAACCGAGCACTCGCAGCACTCGCCGCCGACCTGCCCGCCGCGATCCTCGCCGACCTCCTCGGCCTCCATGTCAACACCGCCGTCCGCTGGGTCACCTACGCCCGCCGAGACTGGACCGACTACCTCGCCGCACGAACCGCCGAACACAGCAAGCCACAGCGGGACGAATAGCTCCCGATCAGCGGCCTACCCACCCGTCGCGATGGACTTCCGACCAGCCGCACGGCAGCGCGTTCGAACGGATCGTTGCATCGCTGGAGCTGGCTGCGCCTGTCGCGAGACAGCCGATGAACTGGGTGCCAGTCAATGAGTGCGCCGTTCAGCACAGCGCTGACACGGCCGCGCCGCGTACGTCGGCCGCACTGCCATCCTTGAGGTGCCCGTTGACCACGCTGAACACTGATCGCCCGTCCTCGGTGGCGGCGGTGAAGGAGTCGAAGCCGGGCCCGTTGCCGGCGTGTCCCCAGGCCACGCCACCACAGGGAAGGGGAATCTCCCGGATCCCGAGACCGTAGTCAGGTCCTTGCGCGGGCACGGTCTTCCGCATCTCCGCGAGTAGGTCCGGGCGTAGCACCTTGCCTGCCAGCAGCGCGCGCACGAAGCGGGTCAGGTCCGGGCCGGTGGACACCATCGCCGCCGCTGCTCCTGGGACAGTGGGCTCGAGTTCGGTCACGTCGGCGACCGGTTTACCGGGGAACGCGTAGTAGCCGTGCGCATGCGGGCCCTGGATCTGCTTCTGACCTGGCCTCGGATAGCTAGTCCGCCACAGGCGCTCCGGCCGGATGAGCCGATCGGTGATCTCCGTGCCGATATCGTGACCGCTCACGCTTCCCACCAGCATCCCGAGCACGATGTACCCGGCGTTGGAGTACGCCCACCGGGTACCCGGTGGGAACAGCGGCGGGTGGCTCAGCCCGATGCGCACCAGTTCCTCCGGCCGCCACGGGTGGTTGTTCACGTCCGGGTCGGCCAGCACGTCCGGGATATAGTCGGCCATCCCGCTGGTGTGCTGCAGCAACTGCCGCACGGTGATCTTGTTGCCGTCATATCCGTTGCCCTGCACCACACCCGGCAGGTACTGCTCGATCGGCGCGTCCAGCCGCACCTTGCCCTCGCCGACCAGCTGCAACACCACCGCGGCGACGAACATCTTGGTGTTGCTGTATACCCGCACCTTTTCCCACGGACGTATCGGCTTGTCGGCACCCAGTTCTCCGGTTCCGCTGGTGACCGTCCAACTCCGGTGGCCGTCCTCGGCGAAGACCATTGCGCCGGGCGCTCCGTGCGCGGTGAAGCCGTCCACGATCGCCTGGGTGCGATTGTGCCCGTCGCGTGGCTGCGCGGTGGCCGTTCCGGCGGTGAGGCAGCCGGTACCAAGTGTCAGCGCCAGCGAACCGGCGACCAACCGCCGAGTTGTCCTTGCTTGCATTGCACAATCCTCTTGTCTGATTTGTGATCCGGCGGAACGTTGTGGATAAGATCGGCACCTGAAAGGCCGGCATGCCGAAGACGTAGCGCGGATAGCCCCCACTATGGGGAAACATTGTCCGAAAGCGAACGTATTCGTCCTGGCTGTCCACTATCGAAGTCCATTGAGGACTCTCTCGATCGTTCGCTTGCACAGCGCGCGAAAGTCATGCTCGGACAGGCTGATGCGGTCGCCGAGATACAGCTGCACCAGGCCCATGACCGGCATCGTGATCGCGAGTGTGGCCTCCAGGCAGTCGTCGGACCGCAGCACTCCCTCCCGCATACCCTGCTCGACGACCTTGAACACAGGCGTGAACGCGGGCGAGCCGCCCTCGCGAAAGTCCTCTGGAAACCGTCGCGAATCCTGACGCCGCTCGGTGATCAAGAACGTGTACAGGTTCGGCTTACCCAGTGCGAAATCCAGATAGTCGTCCATCGCACCGTCAAGCCCGCCCTCGAAATCGAGAACCTCGCAACGCTTTCCCCAGTCCTTGGCCAGATCCGCATAAGCGGCATCAACCACCGTGTGCAACAGGGCTTCACGATTCGGATAGTGCCGATAGGTCGCCATCGCCGTAACGCCCGCAGCCGCCGCCACCCGACGCATGGTTACCGCCTGGGCGCCCTCCTCGAGAAGAATCGCCAACGCCGCCGACGCGATCCGCTCCGCGGTCCCCATCTCCACCATGTCTACACCGTACACGCCTTTGTCTATGCTGTACACATGCGTCGCGTATCGGCCACGGCAAGTCCAGGACCGTGCGGAGCGTGTCGGCGAACTCTCGTGGGCGCCACAGGTATCCGGTGTGGTCACCGGGGACCTCCACCATCGTGGCTGAGGTCTGGGCGGCGAGTGCCTCGACGATGCGGGGCGCGGCCGAGGCCCGGTAATGGCCGACACCGAGCCCAGCTTGAGGAAGGTCGCGCGCAGGGCGGCGACGTCGGGCCGGTATCGCCCAGCCCTGCCGCCACGGCTGCACGCCTACCTCGACCGAACCACCGGGAGCCGACCATGACCAACACGTCGCTGCCGTCGGCGTCCACTGTGTACGCGGCGCTCGGCCGAATCCGGCAGGATGGGTGCGGTCCAGTGCTGCTGGGCAGCGCACCAGGTGAGCCAGGAGCCGACGGCGGCGCGGTTGCGGTTCCAGGTCGCCGGCTTCGCGGTGCCCCAGAGCGCGGTGAGCGCCACGGCGATCTCCTCGGCGACGTCGGCGAGCGCTCGGCCCGGGCCGAGCGTCTCGGCAGCCCAATCGAGCATGTTCGTGTAGGCGCGCAGGGTGTTCGGGTTCGTCCTGATCTTCGGGGAGTCGAGGAAGGCATCGATGGCGGCGCGGACGGCCGGCCCGCCGGTCTTACCGGGTGCGGTCCGCCGAGTGCCGAGCTGGGTCACGGTCGCCGCCATCGTCGCCCTCGATTCGGTCGACCTACCGGATAATGGCCCATTATCCGGTAGGTACCTGAAGCCTTACACGGGCGCGACGAGCCAACCCTGCGGGCAACAGTCGCCTCAGCGGACTGTCGGAGCTGGCAGTGTGACCGCCTCACGCAGCTCGGCGGCGGCCTGGGCCATGAGCTGAGCGAGGGTGGTGTCCGGCTCGGCTAGCCAGCGGGGCATGGCGCGCCGGTGGATCGCCAGCACCACGTCGATGATGAAGCGTGCTTTGCCGGGCTCGACGCCGCGGCGCTCGAGCGCCGGTGCCAGCGCGTCGGCGATGTCGGCGAGCTTGATCAGATCGCGCTCGGCCAGTGCCGGGTTGGCGGCGATCACTCTTCCCCGGCGCAGCAGGAATTCGCGTGGGCGAAAGATCTCCTCGGCGGTTCCCAGCGCGGTCAGCAGCGCCTCGATCGGGGTGAGGCCCGGGTCGGCCGCCTCGACCTGGGCGACGAGGTGGGCCTCGAGTTCGTTGCCGGCGAAGAGAACTTCCCGCTTGTCGGGAAAGTAGCGATAGAAGGAGCGCTCCTTCAGGCCGGCGGCGCCCGCGATCTGCGCGACCGAGGTGCGCTCGAACCCCTGCGTCTCGAACAGCTCGAGCGCCGCGCGTTCGAGCCGGCCCTGTGCGTCGGATTCCCATCTCGGCATACCCACCAGCGTACGACAACAGAAGCTGTTATTAGCTGGTACGGTCAATGACAACAGATGCTGTTATCAGACAGGAGATCGTCATGAAGGCTCTGCAATTCGACCGGTTCGGTTCCCCGGACGTGATCGTGCTCCGCGACGTCCCACAGCCGGAGCCGGGACCCGGCCGGATCCGCATCGCCGTGCGGGCGTGCGGCCTGACACCGGCCGACTGGCATCTCGTCGACGGTCTCCTCGCCGACCATCTGCCGCCGCTGCCGCGCGGGCTCGGCCTCGAGGTCGCGGGCACCGTCGACGCGCTCGGCGAGGGCGTCGACGGCGTCCAGATCGGCGAACGCGTGTTCGGCCCGGCCACCTTCGACGGCCCGACGGCCGGCGCCGCCGAGTACGCGCTGATGCCGGCCTGGGCACGCATTCCCGAGGGCGTAACCGCCGAGCAGGCCGCCGCGCTGCCGATGGCGGCCGAGACGGCGTGGCGCGCGCTCGACGACCTCGGCGTCCAGCCAGGTGAGCTGCTGCTCGTCCATGGCGCGGGCACCACCGTGGGCGAGGCTGCGGTGCGCTTCGCGCTGCACCGGGGTATTCGGGTGATCGCCACCGCCGGGCAGACCCGGGCCGCCGCCCTGGAAGAGATCGGCGCCCAGGTAACCGCCTACGGCGAGGGGATGGCCGAACGCGTCAGCGCACTGGCCGGAGGCCCCGTGGACCGCGCCCTGGACACGGCGCCGACCGGGGGCCGGATCGACCGCGCCGACCAGCCCAGTCCGGCCGGCGGCTCACTACCGACCTTGATCGAGCTGACCGGGGATCCCGACCGTGTCGTCACCGTCTCGGACTTCGCCGCCGCGGCCGAACTGGGCGTCCGGATCACCACCGAGATCCGCTACGACCAGATGAATGAGTTCGCCAGGCTCGCCGGCGAAGGCACCCTGGTCGTACCGGTCGCCCGCACCTACACCCTCGACCAGATCCAGGAAGCGGCCAACCTCAGCCAATCCCGCCGACCCGGAGGCAAACTCATGCTCGTCCTGTGATCGCCCTGCCAGCCTGATAAAGCGAGACCACCTCGACGAGGAATGGGCCAGGCTTCTTCTCCTCGTTCCGGGTCAGCGTGACCACCAGTGCCGCGGTCGGGCCTCGGGTGAGCAGGGCGCTACCGCAGCGGAGTCAGCCGCTTGCCGTACCGCGTGACTCTCGGGCTTGGTGAGTGGCCCCTCGGAGTCCAGGAGCCAGATGAATCCGAGCAGCTCGCCTGCCCGTCGGATCGGCATTTCAATCCGCGAGATGGTCAGACCGAGTTCGGGGCGGCAGGGTACGACGAAGAGGGTCATCGGTGCCGTCGACGTACTGGCCGTGTACGTGATCTGCGAGCGTTGGAGGGAACGCACGCCTCAGCAGCGCTTCGACGCGAGCGGGGTCCACCTCACCCGGATGAGCGGTGTGCACCAGCAGACGGAGATCTGGATCGTCGATCGTGACCGAGCGGTTCAGCCATCCGCCGAGGCTGTCGACCAGCTGATGGAGTTCCGAGGTCATCCCCAGAGTACGTCGGCACGACGCGCGGGTTTTGACGGTCGTAAAGAGCAGCCCCGTCGGCTTCCACTGATTTGCAGGTGACAGGACAGGCGGTCCGCGACCTAGGCTGCCCAGTGGGGACGGACTGGATCGCCCGCCGGTGCCGGTGTGCGATCCGGTCACCGTGGGTAACTGCGTTCACCGGATCTGACGACGCGATACGCGAAGGGGACGAAGCCAGCTGATGGACGAGTTTGAAGACCCAGCGCTTTCCGAGATCCGCCGCTCTGCCGACGAGTGGTTTCGCGCACTCGATTCGCGCCGAGCCGGAGTTCCACTACCTGTCAGCGACTGTCGCGAGTCGCCGGACGGTCGCTACATCACCTTCACTGGCGCCATTTCCGACGACCCGTTGGAGCGTCCCCGGCACCAGGTATGCGTCTTGGGCCTGGCGGACTCCCGCGTTGTTACAGTGAGTACCGGCAGTCGCGATGAGCAACCACGGTGGTCGCCCACCGGATCTCATCTCGCGTTCATTTCAGATTCTGCTGAACCCGGATGTGGCCGACTGTGTTTGTCGTCGATCGACGCCATCGAAAGTGAACGCGAATCGTCCTCCCCCCAGGTTGTGGCGGTGGACGGCACGGGTGTCGTGGAGTACCTGAGCTGGTCTTCTGATGGCTCGAAACTGTTGATCGGCGTCGCGGACCCAAGCGCCGACGCCGCCAGCTCCGCCGGTTCCGGCCTGGTCGGGTCAAGGCAGCCGGAGCCCGATCCGATGGTGGTCCGGCACGATCCTGAAGCCGGCCGCCGAGGCCTCAAAATCGTCGATGTCATCACGATGTCCGTTACTCCGCTCTTTCTGCCCGGCCTCAATATCTGGGAAGCCTCCTGGTGCGGCGACGCCGCCGTGCTGGCGATCGCATCACCGCGAGCGGACGAGGGCGGGTGGTACCACGCGGCCGCCTATCTTATCGAGTTCAATCCCGACGCCGGTGATCCACAACCGGCTGCGACCCTCGTCTACGAACCGGGAGATCAGATCGGTGTGCCTTCCTGCTCGCCCTCGGGCCGGCGGCGAAGCGTCATTGAGGCCGTCAGCAGCGATCGAGGCATGGTCCTTGGCGACATTGTCATCATCGAATCCGGCGGTTCGGCCGTCCGGCGCGAAATCGGAATCGACGTCTCCGAAGCCACGTGGATCGACGACGAACATCTACTGTTCACCGGACAGCGTGGTATCGAATCGCTGATCGGCGAAATCGATCCGAACAGCGGTGTGGTAAAAATCCTGTGGTCGACCGACCTGTCAACCGGCAGCAAACGAGCTCCCGAGTTCTCGCGGGCGGACGATGGTTCATTGATCGGAATCCGCGATGGCTATTCGAAATGTTACGAAATCATCCGCGTGAACCAGGACGGCGTGATTGATACGCTCTACGCGCCGGCGAAAAAGATGAACCACGACGAAATCCTCGCAGCAGGAACCATCAGTGAAGTATTCTGGACCGCGCAGGACGGACTGAAAATAGCGGGACTGCTGGTCTCTCCGGGTAACCGGGCTTCCGAGCCACCCCCGATGATCGTGCACCTGCACGGTGGTCCCGTCACTTCTTGGCGCAACCAGTGGATGATGAGAAATCCGTTTGTTCCGTTCCTCGTGTCCCGCGGTTTCGCGGTTCTGCATCCCAACCCGCGTGGCTCCTCCGGTCGTGGCCAGGATTACGCGCGGCGGGTAGTCGGTGACATGAATGGAAAGGACGCGCTTGACATCACCTCCGGCGTCGACGCGATGATCAAGAGGGGACTCGCCGACCCTGCCCGGATCGGCGTGGTGGGCGGTAGCTACGGAGGCAATCTGTCCGCCTGGCTGGTAACGCAGTCCGACAGATTCGCCGCGGCGGTCCCCCTGTTCCCGCACACTGACTTCATCAGCTTCCATCACACCTCGAATATCCCGGATTTCGACCAGCTCTTCCTGCAAAGCGACCTCACCGAGACAACGGAAAAGCACATTGCGCGAAGCCCGGTTACCTACGCGCACTCAGTGCGTGCGGCGGTTCTGCAGATCGCCGGCGGTGAAGATCGATGTTGCCCATCGAGCCAAGCTCTCGAATTTCATAACGCCATCACGAAGCACGGAACGCCCAAAGAGAGCGAGATCGTCATCTACGCACGGGAGGGACACGGTGTGCGGGAACCGCGCGCCCAGATCGATATGTGCTCCCGAATAGCTTGGTGGTTCGAGAAACATCTACAGGTATCGGCCGAGCAGGCATGACGGTCATCGAAGACCAGCGGAGGACTTAAAAATGAGCGGCGTCCCGCCTTCGGTGATCGACGCTATTGGCAGCACGCCGGTTGTTCGCCTGGACCGCGTCACCGTCAAAGCAGGCTCCGCCCTGGTTCACTATGTTCCAGGGAACCGCAGACACCGCTTGATACTGCACTCCTCCAACGTCGTGCGCCGGGAGCCAACCCTTCTCGGCCTGACCACGGTGATACAGCAGACCGGTGACAAGCACGGCTAGACCGGTAACGGGCCGCATTCCGGTGAAACGGCGGTGCGATGACGGCGGAAAGATACCGGTCGATCCGCGTGGGCATCCTCGGCTCCGTTCGCACCACGTCCCGGGTCGCCCCGCTGGCTCGGTTGATGCGCAGCGCGAGGGTGAAACCGTGGACGTCACTGGTCTTCTGCTCGAGATCACGGATCACGCCCAGCCGATCTGCGACCACACCCAGTTGCCCAGCTGTGGAAGCAAAACTCCAGACCTGCTGAAGTCCCGACCGCAGCGGTTGTGACGAGGAAGCAGAAAGGCCGTTACGCCACCAACCGGCTCCGCAGAGCATTTCTCCTACTATCGACACACCGGAGCAAACGGAGACGAAACGGAGCCAAGCCACGATCAAAGCCAAGGCGAAATTGCCGCCGAATGACCAACATCCCCTCAGGTCAGCAGCAATGTTGATGTAGTGGGCCGGGTCGGGCTCGAACCGACGGCCAAGGGACTATGAGACCGCAGCTCCGGCATGTCAGCCAGTGTCGCCGGATGCCAAATTCTGCCGGTTTGTACAGGTCAACGCCAGTTTGAGCCCGGGCCGAGTACCGCTGTGTGTCGGCCCGTATCGGGCTCTACGTCTGCAACGGAGCCCAATCGGAGACGGCATGCGTCCATTCGGCAGCATCCTTTTTGCCGCCAGCAGGACCGCCCAGCTCGACCGAGCTACCTCGACGACTGGGCCAGCCTCACCGGACACTACACAGATCTGTCAGAACACGACGAGAACCACGAGTGGGCATGCTGCACGAAACACTGTTCCAAGACGCAGACATACTCGCCCTCCTCTGGCCACCTGCTTCGTGCAGGACTCATTGCCGCTTTTCGCGCGGCCCCATGGCCCGCAGTTCGCGGAACCGGGAAATTTTGTCACTGGTTGTCGATAGTGTGACGGCGTGACTACTGAGAGCCGGAGCGACGGTGCGGGATCCGCACCGCGCCGTGCGGGCGCAGCTTGGTCTGCGAAGGACACTGCAACGCTGCTGGACGGACTCCGGCGCGGTGTGGGGCTGGAAGCACTGGCGGGGACATTGCAGCGCACGCCCGGTGCACTGCAGGCACGGTGTCAGGTCCTGCTGCCGCCGCAACTGCGCCCGACCTTGCGCGCCGATGCCGAGGCGGTGTTGCGCCGGCAACTGGCGGCCGACCCGCATTTCGCCGTCGCCACGGGCCCGAGCCGAACATCGGGCCGCCGCGGGAGTCATGTCCGCAACGCCACGGTGTCACCTGTGTCGTTGAGCGGCGAACAGCGGCGGATGATCGACGCGGTGCGGTCGGGGCACGACGTGATCGTCGATGCGACGGTGGGATCGGGTAAGACCACGGCGATTCAGGCGCTGTGCACCGAAGTGGGGCGAGACCGGCAGGTGCTGTATCTGACCTACAGCAAACTGTTGAAAGCCGATGCGCAACGCCGGGTGAGACACGCGAAAGTGCAGAACTACCACGGCATCGTGTATCCCTCGCTGCTCAAGGCGGGAATCAAGTGCGGTCTTGATGAATCCATCCGACGGTTCAACGCGGCGTTCACCAGCCTCTCGGCACAGTTCCCCAGGTTTGACCTGCTCGTGGTCGACGAGTACCAGGACATCAACGAGGAATACGCGCAGTTGCTGCGCAACATCAAGTCACTGAACCCGTCCATGCAGACCGTGCTGGTCGGCGATTTGGCTCAGAAAGTGCACTCGAACACGACCTTGGACGTCCAACGGTTCACCAGAGAAATCACCCGGCAAGCCGAGCTGATGCCGTTCACGCAGTCCTTCCGGGCCGGCCGGGAACTCGGCACACTGCTCAGCGAGGCATGGAACAAGCCAGTGGTGGGCGTCAACCCCGCGCAGACGATCCGGTATGTCTCCTAC
The DNA here is from genome assembly GCF_040682875.1 of Amycolatopsis sp. NPDC051071. Taxonomy (NCBI): domain Bacteria; kingdom Bacillati; phylum Actinomycetota; class Actinomycetes; order Pseudonocardiales; family Pseudonocardiaceae; genus Amycolatopsis; species Amycolatopsis sp. NPDC051071. The sequence continues at coordinate 54,277 of NZ_JBFBBY010000006.1, forward strand.
AACGAGGCACTCGACTTCATGAGAGCGAAGAAACCCGGCGACCTGCTGTGTCTGGGTAGGCGCAACGGCCAGATGGCCGAGGCGTTGAATCACCTGGAACGCGATCATGGTGAGGTCTTCAACAAGGAAACCGTCTACGCCTCCATCCGCGACAGCGACACCGCGGTGACCTACAACGACGACACCGCGGTGTTCACGACGTTCGACTCCAGCAAGGGACTGGAACGACCAGCGAGCGTAGTGTTCGATTACGACGAGGACATGTGGGACATGCGCTGCAGCTTTCCGAACGTGGACACCACCGTCATGCGCAACGTGTTCCTGGTCGCGGCCTCCCGCGGAAAGCACGAGGTCGTCTTCGTGCGGTCAAAACATGCTCAGCGGCAACCCAAGAGCATCGGCTTCATCCCCGTGCAGCGGTTCACGCAACTAGCGGCCGACGAACAACCCGAATATGACAAACCGATGCTGGCATCGGACTGCTTCGACTTCACCTACGCGGAGAACCTCCAGGCCTGTGTCGACCTGCTCGACAGGCGACGCCTCGACGACGGCACGGGCGAGGAAATCACCATCGACCGCGTCGACGGGCTGATCGATCTCTCTCCAGTCGTGGGGCACTACCAGGAAGCAGTGTTCTTCGACAGGTACAACCCCACCCTTGAGGTGATACTGAACCCCAAACCGATCGCGAAGCAGCTGCGCGACAAGCTGACCGACGACCCCTGGCACGACTCACTGCTGCTGACCGCCATCGACACAGACCAGATGCGCTACGCAGAACAGGTCACCCGAAAAGTCAGCGGCGAGGTTCGCGACGCACTGACCAGACGACTGGCGACACAGCTCCCCCGCGACTGCGCGGCACAGGTGCCGATGGACCTTTCAGGCACGGCTGTCGCCTCACCGGCGGCGACACCGATCACGTTCGTGGGTGTCGCCGACGCCGTGCACGACGGCCAGGTCTTCGAACTCAAGTTCGTCTCCGAACTCGACCGTGCCATGTTCCTCCAACTGGCGCTCTACCTCGTCATGAGCGGCCACCAGACAGGCGTGCTGTGGAACACGCGCACCGACGAACGCTGGGCGGTGCAAGTGCCAGACCGCGAAAGGTTCATGCACGCCGTCATCCTGTGCGTCACCAAACAGCACTACCGGGCGTTCCAGACACACCGCAACAATCGGAAAGAAGCGGCAGGCTCCGCAAGATCGCGAGTGGCTTGCTCAGTCGCTCGCGATGGGACGGACAGCCCCTCGGCTGAAGCTGTGCGTGCCGAACGCTGAGGTTCCCCTTCGGGCCGGACATTTGAGCCCAGACAGTTTTTTCTGGGGAAGGATGTTCTGGTGTCACGTTCGTCCAAGTCTCCCGAGCAGTTCCGCGCTGATGCGGTGGAGTTGATCCGCACCTCTGACTGTCCGTTGCGTCAGGTCGCCCGCGAGCTGGGTGTGAACCACGAGACCTTGCGTAACTGGGTCAAGACCGCTGAGAAGCAGTCCGGGCAGCCGTCCGCCGCGTCGGGCGATGCCGATCAGGACGAGTTGCGGACGCTACGTAAGCGAGTGACGGAACTGGAGGTGAAGAAGGAGATTTTGCGGAAAGCGGCCGCCTTTCGCGAAGGAGATGGGTCGTCGTTGACCTGCAGCTACCGGTTCATTTCCGAACACCGCGCAACCTCCGGTGTCGCGCTGCCGTGCCGGGTCCTAAGTGTGCGACGACCCGGGTTCTACGAATGGATCGCCGCCGCACCCGTCAGGGCCGCACACGCCGCTGCCGGGCCGTGTCATGACAACCGCGTAAGCCGCGGATGGACCAAGATCGGGTCGCTGACGGCGACCCAGAAAGGCTCCATCTGTGACCGAGGACATACCTGACCGGGATGCTGGTTCCGCGGCCGGCGAAGCGTTCGCTCGTGCGTTGCCGCCGGACATGCTCGACGCGCTGGTAAAAGACGCGTATGCGAATGGCGGGCGCTGGGCGCGCAAGAATTACTGAATCAGATGACCAAGGCGGTGCTCGAGCGGGCCCTGGACGCCGAAATGATCCATCATCTCGGGTATGAGAAAGGAGACCCGCCGGGAACGGTTCCGGGAACTCCCGGAACGGCAAGTCCCCCGAAAACGGTGTCCACCTCGAACGGTCCGGTCGAACTCGCGGTGCCGCGCGACCGGAACGGCTCGTTCGAGCCGGCGATCGTGCCGAAACGCGCACGCAGGCTGGGTAATATCGACGAGGCGACCCTGTCACTGTACTCGCGCGGCATGACCACCCGGGATATCGAATCTCATTTGCGTGAAGTATATGGCGTGAACGTGTCACGGGAATTGATCTCCAACGTCACCGAAGTGGTGACCGACGAGATCGCGTTATGGCAATCCCGGCCTTTGGACGAGATGTACCTGATTCTCTATGTCGACGGCCTGCGGCTGCGGATCCAGGACAAGGGCGTGGTCACCTCCAAGGTCGCCTACCTGGCCATCGGCGTGGACATGGAAGGCCGTAAACACGCCCTCGGGCTGCCGCGCCACGCCTCGCGGCCAGCCGCCCACCACCGCTCACTTCTACGCCTCTGTTGGCAGGAACCGAATCCCGGACTTTTGGACGGCCACAGCATCGGTGAAGCCAAGAACGTGGCCGTATCGGTACTCGTCCAGCCAGCTGAAGGACTATATCGCCGAGGCCAACCTGACCATCAGCCACCACAACCGTTCGCGCTCGGCGCCTTCCGCTGCGCGGGCCCTAGCGCCCCGAGCGGGGGGATTCTGTTCTATGGCAAACGACCTGCGAGTGTGCTCACGATACTGGAAAGGTGGTCCGTTCTGGCCGCCTCGGCTTGGTCGGCTTCACACGCTTTCCGGCTTCGGGATCGGGACACACGGGAAACGATCGGTGTCGACCGTCGTCTCCTTGGTCGGCCCGCAGAGCTGGAGGCCTTCGGTGTCCGCGCCGTCCTCCAGGCTGAAACCGACCACGCCGATCGCGGTTTCACCCCGGTCGATGTTCCTGCCCATCAGGGAGTCTGCCGACCAACTGGCGTCGCGCCACGTCTTGTCCGCGACTTTGGTTTTGAGGTCGCTGGCGGGATATGCCTCGGTGAAGCAGTACTGAGGGACTTCTTTCGGCTGATACGGGTCGCACGTTTTCCCGGCCGTGTTGCGGTGACGGAGCTGCAGATACTTGATCTTGGCTCGCTGCACGCCACGATCGGCAAGTTCTCCGGTCGCAGCCACATACACGGCGACGTAGTGCTTTCCCGCCTTCGCCGACACGCCGGCCAGTTCGGGCGTCCAGACGACGTCGACAGCCTTGACCTGTATCGCCAGGTCCAGGCCCGGTTCCGTGGAGACGAGGGCCTGACCGGGGAAGTCGGCGAACTGCGTGTATTTCGGGCCGGACTGGGCCGTGGCCGAGCTATCGAACGGTATATCGCCGGTGGTCGCCGCCGTGTCGGTGCCGCCGCCGTCACCGGAACACGCGGTGACCAGCAGAACAAGTCCCGCGGCGAGCACGGGCAAGAACCGAGTCGACATGTGACACACTCCCTCAGATCGATGTGACATCGTAGCATTCAGTGTCACTCTGACGTGTGCGGGACCGGTGCGGTTCCCCTGCCTTCGCCCGGGCTGAAGATGTGTCTGACCAAGGCCTGGCAGTACTGTCCACTCAGGACAGTCGCCACCTCGGGCAGCTTCACGTTGCTGCTCGACGTCCGCGAACTCCGCATGACCTGCTAGGCGGACCGGCCACCGGCGGTGGCGAGAACCAGCACCGCCCCGGCCGCGAATACCCCACCGAGCCACATCACCGCGGTGGTCCCGGGCTGCGTCCGTGGCCAGCCCGCCGACCACCGCCCGGACCCGTGACTTCAGATCGTTCGGTCTCCCAGCTCTCTCCGGCGATCCCGGCGCCCACTTGATGGCGGTATGGCCTGGCCTGGGGCTTCCCGGCACGAGCGTTCCGTCGATCCCGAGAGACTCAGCGTCGCCCGCGCCCACAACTACTTCCTCGGTGGCTCCTTCAACACCCCCGTCGACCGGGCCTTCGCCGAACACGTACTCGAGATCCTCCCCGCGTCGAAGACGATGGCACTGGACAACCGCAACTTCCTCAGCCGCGCCATCGCCTATCTCATCGAGAACGGTGTCCGCCAGTTCATCGACATCGGGTCCGGCATACCCACCGCCGGCAAGGTCCACCACATCGCCCGCGCGCTCTCCCCCGACGTCACCGTGGTCTACGCCGACAACGATCCCGTCGCCGTCGCACAAAGCAAGTTGCTACTCCGCGACGACCCCGCCACCGTGGCCATCGATGCCGACCTGCGCCACTCCGCCGACATACTCGACAACGCCACCGTCCGCGGCCACCACGACTTCAGCCAGCCGATCGGGCTGCTAATGATCGCGGTCCTGCACTTCATCCCCGACCACGACGACCCCGCCGCTTACCGCGACGCACTCCCGCCCGCCAGCTACATCGCACTCTCCCACCTCATTGACGAAACCGCCCACCCGACCTCCACGGCCAGATCCGCCGCTGCATCGACACCTACCAGAGCAGCGCCAGCCCGCTGGTCGCCCGAACCCGCAGCACCCTCGCCGACTGGCTGACCGGGCTCCACCTCGTCACGCCAGGCATCACCGTCGCCAACCACTGGCTCCCCGATGCCGGACCCGCGGATGGCCCGGACCACGAGCTCGTCCTCGGTGCAGTCGCCCGCCTATCCTGACGCGTAGCGGCGAGTAGCCACTGCGAAGCCGTCTCAGCCAGCGCAGACCGCATCGGGGTCGAGCGCCAGCCACCGCCTCAGCACCGCGCCACGGTCAAGATGTGGCCACGTTCGGTAACGCAAGATCGGGTCTACGAGACATACCGGCATTGATCATCATCTTGCTGGAGGGTTCGTGTTCATCCGCTGTACCATGGCCGCCGTTTTCCTCGCGCTGGCCGCACTGTCGTTGACCGCGTGCGGCGGCAGCTCACCATCGGCGATCGGCTCCGCCACGGCTGAAGCCGGGAGCAGCACGCCGAAAACCGCCGCCGACGTCACGAAAACGCTCGGCCAAAAGATCACCACAGCGAAGCCGATCAAGACTTACACCGCGGCAACCCACCAAGCACGACCATCGCATCGGTGTCACTGTTATCGGCCGCGCGATGAAACCATCGTTCAGCCTCAGTGACATCGCCCGCCTCTTTCCGCAGCAGACCGAGGTACTTCATCGCCGCGGCGTTCTTGGCATGCACAGCCATGCGAAAAGTGTCTTCGGCGACATCGGACCGGCCTGACAGGTAAGCGCGGATGCCGATGTTCATCGCCTGCCGCGGCGTCGCGATGAGTTGCAGGGCCTGCCATACGCGGTCGGAAACGGGCCCGGACCCCAAGGGCGAATCGCCTGCTTCGGCTCGGTCCACCAGGTAGTCCGACGCGATGTACCTGCCTTCGCCCCGCGGCTGGAGGCAGGAACTGGCCTGGAGCACCGGTCGGCATGCCCAGGTGACAGCGTCTTCGCAAGAGGCCAAGTCGGCCCGATTCAGCCAGCCCGGGTCGACGTACTCGGGCTGTAACCGGGCGAGGACCTGCTGCGGAACCGGATCGTGGAATCCGGCGCGCCTGCAGTCGACCGCCGCACTGATAATCGCCTGACCGGAGTGGAACAACGGACCGTCACCCACTGTCCAGTACTCCAACATCGCCACCCCGGCGGCCAGATGCTCCCCGAACCCCTCTTGGGCTTTCAACGCTCTCGCGACGCGGTCGTCTTCCTTGGCCTGGTTGGCGGTGAAACTCCGTTCCTGCTCAGTGAGGCGGCGAAGAAGGTGCTTGCGACGGCTTCCCTGGACGGTTCGCAGCAAGTCCGTACCGATACCCAACGAATCATCCCGGCCGGCGGTGGTGGCGTAGTTGAAACGAGCGAGTTCTTCGTCCCGGATGGTCGCAATCACCAGCACGGCTGAGTCCTTCGGGCGGCACAATCTCTGCAGCAGGGCTAGATCTAGGCCGTCCGGGGACAAAAACCGTTCGAGGTCGTCGAGCCAGACCACGACCTCACCGAAGTCGTGCCCAGTTTCGATCAGCTCCCGCAACGCTGTGCCGTCGCGAGGGATCAGGAGCCGGTTGTCCCGCCTCACCCGGCGGATCGCCTCGGCCGCGGTCCGGGTCTTACCGGCCGCCGCCGGGCCGTGCAGCAGGACCATGCCTCCGCCCGCGACTGCCTTCAGGAGGTCTTCGTCCACCGTGCGAGCCACGTACGGGGGCAGGTCACGGTCGGCCTCCGACCCGGACTCGATCGCCCGTTTCACTCTCAGATCGACCAGGGTGACCTCGGAAACACGCGGAAGCCGCCCTTTGACCAAATGTAAGGCTCGAGCCTGAAGGAGCGCCGGTATTCCGCGTACCCTGGCGCCCCGTGTGCCAGGACCGGCCCAGAGCACCATGACACGCCCACCGCCGGCCAAGCCGATGGTAATCGCGACGGCCCAGCTCCAGAATTCCACGGCCTCCCGGACCGCGGCGTGCCAAGTCGCGATCTGCGGAGAGAGCAAGGCGACGGCCGCAGCGAGCAGTGCCACCGCCGCACCGACCGCGACCCATCGCAGACGTCGCATCAACAGCTTCCTCCCCGCTCACCGATGGTGATTCTCCCGCATCGGTCGGGCAGGAGCCACAGCCCGAGCGAAACGACCCTTTCGACCATGCCGTACGGGCGCGCTCTCTACTCCGAAGCGGACGGGCACACCGCCATCGGAGTGACATCCATGTGGAGACGCTCTCCACGCTTCCGTGGCCGTGACCATCATGTGTGACCCGCACACCTAGAATTATTGGCACTGCGTCAATCTGAAGTGGCGTGGCAGTACCTAGCGGAAGGCACTTTCGATGGCACAACAGGTATCCGTCCAGATCGTCGACGACATCGACGGCGGCGAAGCCACCCAGACCGTGCCCTTCGCACTCGACGGCGTCACCTACGAGATCGACCTCTCCGACGACAACGCCGGTCACCTGCGCGACGAGCTCGAACGCTACATCGACGCCGGCAGGCGTGTCGGCGGACGGAAGGTAAAGGTCGCAACCGGACAGTCCACACTGGCCAGTGACGCGCCGAAGCCCGCCGACCGCGAACGCAACCAGCAAGTCCGCGCCTGGGCCACCGCCAACGGCTACCCGATCGCCGAACGCGGCCGCATCCCCAACAACATCTACGAAGCCTTCGAAAACGCCGACTCCGCTGAACCGGTCACCGAAGAGGCTACCGTCAAGCGCAAGCGCGCACCTCGCAGAAAGTCCTGAATAGCCGGGATCCCGCCCTTGATGTGCCTTCCCGGGTTGATCGGGAAGGCACATCAAGGGCGAGGTGCTAACCATGCGAATCCGACCCGGCGATCTTGTGGCGCGATCACATGTTTCATGTTTCACCGAGTCGTCGTCGAGTACGACAACTTCTTGTGCGCCAGTCGTAGGTGTCCTGCGGCCCGGCTGTTGGATATCCGCGCCCTCAATGCGGCTGGCCTGCGGTGCCGTGGCCAGTCGTTCTGGGCGGACCATCGCGGTGTTCGGAACGTTCGGACGCAAGTCCGCCGCATCGTGGCGCACGTGCGTGACCGGCCTGCACACCCGCCAACGCGAAGGCAGCGGGTCTCAACCGCTTCGATGGCTCGATCAGCCGAGGATGCAGGTCTTTCGAGGCAGCCGCGATGGTGTCGCGGCTGTCTCCTCCCTGACACCGCGACGGCACTGAGCTAGCGGTCTGGTGCTTGTCGCGCGGACCGAGATTTATCTTCTCCAGAGATGGCCGTACGCGGACTCAACATGTCGAGACGGCGTTAGTAGCTACACTGAACTTCGAGGTCGTCGACATACTTCGTTCCCTGACCAGGGTCTCCCACTCCGGCCAGTGTGACGACGAACCGTAACGCGGTGTCACCTGCACGCAGCGGCCGGACAGTCCCGACACCACTGCATCCGGGCAGACCAGAAGAGGCAGGTGAAAGCACCAACGGCAGCACAGGAACTAGCTCTGGAACGAAATCCGGCAAGGTCGCAGCGGAACGACATTTCTGATCTTATGGCGGGTATGACCCGGACGAGGCTTCCTTACCCTTCCGCTCAACCGGTGTACGCGGCGGCGCAGCTGTGGCGCGACCAGTGCCTGCTCGACGATCTCAGTCTCTTCGAGGACGACCGGGTTTCCACCCTGGAGAACGCCGAGATCCTGGTCCGAGACTACGTACACCAGCCGGACCTGGGTGCAGGCACGTTCCTCGGCAAGCTGAAGGGTCAGCTGGCAACGTCGCCACCAGGAGCCGTGCGTCTGGCCGCGGAACTGTTGTACGTGCACTTGCTGATCGCGCGGAGCTCCGCGATCGGCGGGCAGAAGAAGCTGGAACTGGTCCGCGGTGTACTCGGTTTCATCGACGGCGGTCACGACGTCCCCGAGAATCTCGCCCACACGCTCGAGTCCGGCCTGGTCAACCCCGGCCAGGGATACAACAACTACCGGTGGCGCCAGTACGCGTACCTGATCGAAGCAGTCGCGGCGCTCAAGAGGCTGTCCAATGCAGACCGCCGCCGAGTCCTAGCGGAGCCTCGTGCGTTCGTTGAGCTTCTGGATGGTCTCGAGGACGATGGCGTGGCGATTCAGCGGTTCTCTCTGGAGCATTTGCTGTTCCCGGACGTGTTCGCCCCGGTTGTGAGCCGCGAGCATCGCCAGAAAATCCAAGCGACCTGGCCCGAACTGGCAGGACCTACGTCCGTACCAGCGTCCTTCCGCGTCGCGTCAGTGGCCAACGGCTTGGCCCCGAACGGGCGCTGGGATTCTGACGAGTTCGTCAACCTATACCGGTCGCCCTACGTGTGGGACTGGGGCAAATTCAACGACCGATGGAGCGCCCTGGTCCTGTGGGGCCAGCGGATGGCGCAGTCGACCGACCTCGAGGTCCAGGAGCGCGACTACAAAATCGATGGCGCCTCGGCAGTGCTGGCCGCCAGCGCATCACACGACACCTCGGCCCTCACGTTTCTCCGGCGGCACAATCTGGTCGATTGGCGCACCGTCGACAGTTTCTTGCGCTGGCTCAACGAAGCCGAGGACGGTTGGGACGTCCTCGGCGGACTCTGGATAGACGCCGGACCCGAGTCAGTGGACCGATTCCTAGCCGGTCTGCCCCGTTCCGCCGCGGACGGCGCCGGAGCGCGGCTCAGCCTGGCATCCGTGCTGTTGAGCGCGGACGACGTCAGTCGTTACCCGCCATGGCGCGCTCGGGCGGTCGATCTCGCGTATCGCCTAACCGGCTTCACCAAGCCGGAGCCAGCCGCGACCGATGGTGAACGGTACGAGGTGTTCCTGGTCTTCCTTGATCAGGTCATGGACGCGTTCCGCCGCCACGGCACTCCCTTGTCCGACCGGCTGGACGCACAATCGATCATTTGGGCGTTGATGACCTACGACCCTCCCGAGGCCTGGACAGAGGAGGAGACCGCTGCGTTTCGCGATTGGCGCCGCGGCAACGTTGTTGGCCCGCCCTTACTTCCGGCTACACCGGACACAGATGACGAAGCCGGGCAGGCCTCTGTCGAGGAGCCTGTCAGTCCGCTGAGTGAAGTCGCTGAGCACCTGCACCTGGACGAGGCATTCCTCGACAAGGTCGTCACCCTGCTGAAGGACAAGAAGCAGGTGATCTTCCAAGGCACTCCAGGCACCGGAAAGACCCACGTCGCCCGGAAACTCGCTGACTGGCTGACCGGCTCAACGGACCGGGTGCGGCTCGTGCAGTTCCACCCCACCTACTCCTACGAGGACTTCGTCGAGGGCTACCGCCCGCGCCAGGACGGAAACGGCTTCACCCTCATCCAGGGCCCACTGCTCACCATCGCCGACCAGGCGCGCGCGAACCCGGACCACGACCACGTACTGATCATCGACGAGCTCAACCGCGCCAACGTCGCTCGCGTGTTCGGCGAGCTCTACTTCCTCCTGGAGTACCGCGATCAGTCCGCTCACCTGATCTATCGCCAGCAGCCCATCACTCTGCCGCCCAACCTGCTGCTGATCGCCACGATGAACACCGCGGACCGGTCGATCGCCTTGCTCGACAGCGCGCTGCGGCGCCGGTTCTACTTCGTCGACTTCGCTCCCCACACCGAACCAGTGGCCGGCGTGCTGCGCCGCTACCTGGACAAACACCAGCACGAGTACCGGTGGATCGCCGACGCTGTCGAGAAGGCCAACGACAAGATCGCCGACCCGGACGCGGCCATCGGCCCCAGTCACTTCTTCCGGGACACAGCGATCGACGATGCCTGGCTCGAGCTGATCTGGGAACACGCCGTCCTCCCGACACTGCGCGACCACTTCCACGGCCGGACACACGAACTGGAAGAACTCTCGCTCGCGGCTTTACGTAAGGAGGTGACAGGCGCCGCCGATGAGGACACTCCACTTTCATGAGTACCGCGAGCGGCGCGACGTACCGCTCACACCAGCCGAAGTCGCTGTGCTGCGCACGACGTTCAGATGCCTTGTCACCCGAACCGACAAGGGTGACGGACTCTACGACGTCCGAGCCCAGGACCGGGTCGGCATGGTCATCGTCGGCGACACCGCGATCGTCGTAGCCCCGAAGTTGCCCATCGCCAGGGTCCTGTTCCTGATCACCCATGCCGTGGATCCAGCGTGGACGAACGAGGCCACGCTCGACACCGCCGAAACCCTCACCGACGCCATGGCAGCTGTCTTCACGGACATCTGCGACCAGGCGATCCGCACCGGCCTGCTCCGCGGATACCGCGACCACCACGAGCGACTCCACACCGTCCGCGGCCGCATCGACTTCACCGAACAACTCCGCGTCTCACCCGGACGCGACCTCCCGCTCGCGCTGACCTACCAAACACACGACGAAGACATTCCCGAGAACCAGCTCCTGCGCACAGCACTCGACCAGCTGGCCCAGATCCCGATCAACTCGAACAACGTTCGCCGATCGATAGCCCGGCTACGGCGCATGTTCGAGTCGGTCACTCCAATCCCGTACAACCGTGCTTCGCTGCCAGCAATCCGGTGGACTCGCCTCAACGAGCACTACAAGCTGGCAGCAGAGCTCGCCCGGCTCATTCTCATCGGGATCGAACCCGAGCTAGGCCCAGGAACGATCACAACTCCAGGATTCGCCGTCAAAATGACCGACGTGTTTGAGAAGTTCGTCCGCACATGCACCAGGCGAGCACTCGGGCTAGACGAACACGACTTCCCCGCAGGCGCTGACTCGACGGCGCTTTACCTCGACCACAAGCGGGTACTGCATGTCCAGCCGGACATGAGCCGCTGGGTCAATGGTCACTGCCGCTTCGTCGGCGAACTCAAATACCGCCTGGATACCGGCCGCGGCGACGCGCAACATCTCTACCAAACCCTGGCCTACGCGACCGCGGCCAACCTGCCCGACGCAACCCTCATTTACGCCGACGGCCCCCAGAGCGGTACGACCCACGTCCTGCCCAACGCCGGAATCCGCATCCACGTCCGACACCTCGACCTGAGGGTCGAAATCGACCAGCTACTCGGCCAGATCGACGCACTCGCGCATCACATCAACGCGCTCACGACGCGCCCGTGAGCGCACTCGCGCCGCCACGGAAAGGCGCACTGTGTTCAGTCGACACAAAGCAGCGCGCGGCATCTCACCGACCATCGTCACCACCTGCGGCGATACGCTCGTCTCCACACGGCCGTCTGGCCGGCGCTCCGTCGATCACTCCGCACTGCCTCAACACCCGCGCCACGCATCACCTGCACTCAGGCAGGCTTTTACGGAGCGTAGATGTTTGTGGTTGCCGTCACACCTGAATGGTAGTCGCGATCGGGTGATCATCGGTGCCAGGGTAAAGATGCCCTTCTGGGGTTTGAGTTCGGGTGGGGAGGCCTGAACCACGGCTTCTTCCTGCCTTGACTCGGTTCGCCCAGTTCTACCCGATCGCTTGCGCGAGCCTATTTGTCATGCCCGCAAGCGGTCTCGTTAATTGGAGAAGCGTGCGAAGATTTCGTTCTCGCGCAGTGAGCGTCATTGCTGTAGTGGCAATGGCGGCGCTCACTGTTGTTCAGCCAGCTGCCGCGTCCCCGTCCGTGCATGAATCGAGCCTGCTGGGCGCGATTCCGCTGTCCGCCGCGGCGGCCGGAATGACACCTGCAGCTCGCGACACAGTTAGAGCTTTCGCCTGCGAGCGTTCGAGCTACGAGTACAGCACCGCGACGGCAGGTTAAGACGTCCCAGCAGTTGGCCGCGGTCGTTACCCCTGGCGGATACCTGCCCGACGTCGATTCCCGTGGGCCGGCGACAGCCGGCGAAGCCAAGGTCGCAGGCGTCGACATCATCACGCCTGATGACTGCAAGCAGCGCTACCTGGATGGATTTTCCGGCGAGTATTGGCACAACAGTCGGGATGTGCGCGCAGAACGCCGCCGACGACGGGACTATCGAGGTGTTCTTGGAGAGCAGATTTCCGGACACGACCTGATCGTCATCGGGATTCCTGCCGACTCCGCCGTCGATACCACCACTCGAAAGCGAGACCGCCGGTGAACGGGCCGACCCGACGATCCCCTGAAACCAGATGCCCCTGCGACCGACCGAATAGTTGATCCCGACAGCACTCAAATTGCGCAGTGAGCTTCCCCCCGTTGTCCGGACACCTTGGCGTTGCCCCCAGACTGGTCCACCGTGTGCGGTCCATGCTGACGATGTCAGGTCAAGAGTGGCATGTCCTTTTGACGATTCCCTGGCGCACTTAACGTGATGCTTATGTGTGGGTACGAGATGCTGTGATCGGCCGATCGCGGCTCGCTGGTTGCTTTATTCTTGCCGGGTGAACGTGTTGTTCACCCGGCAAGAACTGGCGCAGGACACCCTCAGCTGCTATGGATACAGCGAATGGACCCAGCGGAACCGGGAAGCATGCCGGACGGTCGGCCCGATGCAGGTCATCATGGCCATACTCGCCCTGAAGACAGCGGTCGTATCGGTGGCCAAGGGTTTGTGCACGCGCACAATGATTCCCCCTATTGTGTCGACGATATCGAGCCGACCGAAACTCCGAACAGGTCGCTATCGGTTCAAATCACCCCTGAAGGAACCACTGCTGGTCTTCGACGCCGTTGAGGCAGTCGTACTGGAAGGCGTGCGCGCCGTTGCGGTTGTCTCCGCCCGGCACGACCAGGCATCGATCGGTGTACGAGTTCCGGGCCCAGAGAAGCCCATGGCCTTCACTGTCCGCGCCCTTGAGTTCAAGGAACCACAGTTGGTCCTCGACCCCGTTGAGGCAGTCGTACTGAAACGCGAGTGCGCCATTGCGGTTGTCTCCGCCCGGCACGACCAGGCACCGATCGGTGTACGTGTTCCGAATCCAATAAAGGTAGTGCCCTTCACTGTCCCTGCCTTTCGACTCAAAGCGCCACCGCTGGTCTTGGACCCCGTTGAGGCAGTCGTACTGGAACGCGAGTGCACCATTGCGATTGTCTCCGCCGGGAACGACGACGCATCGGTCGGTGTATGAGTTGCGGATCCACACGCCGGAGGCCTGAGTACCGATGACGCTTTGCTGGTCGACGGATACAGGGAAACCGGTGTGGGCCTCACTGAGGGACGTTGCCCCCGCGTTACCTGCTGCCAACGCTAAGGCCATAAGCATGACAGAAGCGGTCGCCGCGAGCGTGAGTCGGAACGATCTTAGAAACATGCGTGATCCTCTTCCTTGTTAGTTGGCCGGGCTTCTTCCCGTAGTAGAGGCGATCCCCGGTGGGAGTGGCTGCGCAAGCGCTCGGCGCAGGTGCGGTTCCAGTCATCAGACAGGTCGTTATCGGCTCAATCCAGAGCAAGGAACCACAGTTGTTCTTTGCTGCCGGCAAGGCAGTCGTACTGGAAGGCTTTCGCGCCCCTGAGGAGCTCGCCGCTCGGCACAGTAAGGCACCGTTCGGTGTATGAGTTTCGTATCCAGAGAAGCTCATGGCCTTCACTGTCCGCGCCCTTGAATTCGAAGAACCACAGTTCGTCCTTGACCCCGCTGAGGCAGTCGTACTGGCGGACGTACGCACCGTTGCGATTGTCGTCGCCTGGCACCATGAGGCACATGTCTGTGTATAAGTTTCGGATCCAGTAAAGACCATGGCCTTCACTGTCCCCGCCTTGAGACTCAAAGCGCCACAGTTGTTCCTCGACGCCGGGCATACAGTCGTACTGGAAGACGACTTTCCCCCGGATTTGGTCGCCGTCGACCGGTCCGGTCACGCACAGGCCGGTCCCCGAATTGCGGAGTTTCCTGCCGGGGTCCTGGTCGCCGTTAATATCCTGTTGTTCGCCGGTTCCACGGGAAGATGGCTGAGCCTCGCCTGGGGGTGTTGCCGCCGCGTTGCCGGATACCACTCCCACAGCCATGAGCATGGCGGAAGTGGTCGCCGCCAGCATGAGTCGGAACGGTCTTCGAAACATGCGTTCCTCTTCCTTGTTCGTTGGCCGGGCTTCTGCCCGTAGTAGAGGCGATCCCTTATAAGTGTGACTGCGTAAGCGATCGTGCAGCGTTCCCTGGACGCTCAACAGAACGCGACAGAAGCTGCCGACTCGCGCTGGTCGTTGGAACACTAATCGATGGTTCGCGTACTGGTCTTGGAAAAATGTAAGGTGGACATGGACCTGCACAGCGCTACTGGCGTGCGGGTGGATGACAAGAGGCCGACCTTGCGTGAAAGCTTTCTTGAGAGGCAGCGAAGCTGCCCACGAAATTCGCATCTGGACCAGTTCGACCTGATCGACCTGCACGGCGTGGCCATCAACCGCGGAAAGCTGCCAGCACCCGACGATTGGTTCACGACTGCTACCCCGGGTGGTGCATCGGGAGGGCTCGGGATGCCGGTGATGACCTGGTGCACCAGCGACACCAGTCTTGGTCAGGGATGCTAACGGGGCTCCTCGTTTCCTTGCCGTGTTAAGGCACCGATCAATGCCGCAGTCGATCTCCGCGCCCGGGGAATACGGTCGGTGCTGCCGAAGATGCGGCGCGCCGTGGCGGCGGCACACGCGTTCAGCTACAGCCTGATTTCCCGGCCCACGAGCGCCTGGCCGCGGTGGACGCCCGTGATGGATAGGCCAGCGGCGCCGTGAAGATCAGTGGAATGCGACGGTGTGGTCGAGGGTATGAGTCGCCGGCCTGGACCGCGACTTTCGCTGCGTCTTCTCGCACACGCTCTGTTCCCCTCGGAACGTGGTCGTGACACTTGGTACGCCACCGGCCGGTTCGGGTGCGGCCAGAACGAGGGTTTACTGCCTCTTTTCGGTTCGTTCATGGCCAAGAAGTCCCTACGCGAGCGCGTATCCTGCCAAGCTTTCCATGTTGCGGATGTCGCTCATGGCATCGCCGGAATCAAGGGGGACAGCAGTGGGGGAGACTTCGTCGTCCGACGAGGAGTTCTGGATGTCCCGGTTGCCGGATCGTCGGCTGGCGCGCTGGGTCGGCTTCTACCTGGCTTTCCAGCGAATCGCACCGGTGCCGGAGACACGTACCGTGGCGGCGCTGAACTCGGTCGTGGTGGTCATCGACCTGGACACACCGGTTCGGCATCAGGTGGCCGGCTCGCCGCTGGCAGCGGTCTCTCCCGTGGTCGGGCTTTCGACGACGCCGCTGACCTACACGCGGGTGGGGCGGGAGCGAGGGATCATTATCGAGCTGACCCCGCTGGGCGCACGAGCGCTCTTCGGCCTGCCACTGCGGGAAATCAGCCATACCAGCGTGGGAATCGACGATCTCCTGGGCACACGGGCCCAATTTTTGTGGGAAGAGCTGCAGGAGGCGCGGGATTCGAACCACCGGTTCCGGATCCTCGACCGGCGGTTGGCGAGCTGGCTCCTGGACGCACCGGAACTGCCCGAGCCACTCGACCGCAGCTGGCGCAGCCTGACCATATCCGGCGGTGCGGTCAAGGTCGACGACCTCGCGCAACGGGCCGGCCTCAGCCGGCAACATCTGGCCACCCGCTTCCACCGGGAAGTCGGGCTACCACCGAAAGCCGTCGGGCGGGTAGCCCGATGCCATCACGCTGTCCGACTCCTGACAGGTACCAACCCGCCACCGCTACCGCGGCTCGCCGCGCTGTGCGGATACACCGATCAGGCGCACCTCAACCGTGACTTTCGCCTGCTGATCGATCGCACCCCGACAGCATTACTGCGGCCCGGGAGCGCGACCGACCTCCATCTCGGCAGCCTCTTCAGCCTGCGCCCCACACCACTGACCGGCACAAACCTGGAAGCGGGCCGTCCGCTCTCCTAGCCTGGACCACAGTCGGCGTCCAGCAGGAATGAGCCGCGAGCAGGCGTCCATCACTGCGGCGCAGTAAAGTTTCTCTTCGTCGGTGGGATGCTCGGAGATGTCGGTAATCCACAGCCGGTCTGGGGAATCCGCAGTGAATTGGCGGTTGCCCAGGACCGGGCTGGGATCCGCGTGCGGGTCACGGAGCGTGGTCCGGGCGCGCCGTCGCCGGTAGAGGCCCTGGATCCCGGCCTCGTGCATGAGCCGTTCGACCCGTTTCCGGTTCACCGGCAGACCCAGCCCGAGCGTCAGTTCCGCGTGCACCCCGCAGAGAGCCGTAGGTTCCGCGGGAATCGGCATGGACTTGTTCGATGTATTTCAACAGCAACGTGTTCTCCTCCTCCCGTGCCGAGACGGGCTGGTCCCGCCATTCGTAATAGCCGGAGCGGGACACGTTTAACACCCGGCATGCCACCGCGACATCGATACCGTCCGCGGCGAGTTAATGGACCAGCGGGAACGTTACTTCGGGAGGATGTTCTCCCGCGCGAAGTAGGCGGCCGCGCGTTTCAGGATCTCGTTCTCCAGCTCCAGCTGCCGGTTCTTGCGGCGCAGCTCGGCGAGCTCTTTCTTCTCCGTGCTGGTCAGCCGGGTCGTTGAGCCGTTGTCGTCGGCGTCGGCCTGGGCCATCCAGTTCCGCAGACAGGACTCGATGATCCAGAGATCCTTCGCCAGCGCGGCGACCGGTTTGTCTCCCAGACGGGCCAGCTCGACGGCACGCTGACGATACTCAGGCGGGTGAGGTGCACGCACCAGAACATCCTCCCTGGTGACCGGCGGTCACCTCAGGTGAGGTGACCGGACAACCCGGGGAAGCTCATGACTCCATCGGGTACGCCACGCTCTACCTCAAGTTCACCGCCTGACGTGACCGCGTCGGTTCCAAGGTGCGCAGTGCGAGGGTGAAACCGTGGACGTCGCTGGCCTTCTGCTCAAGAACACCCAGCTCGTCCAGCTGTGGAAGCAAAACTCCGGACATGCTGAAGTCCCCACCGCAGCGGCTGTGACGAGGAAGCAGAAGGCTGCTACGCCACTAACTGGCCCCACAGAGCACTTCTCCTACTATCGGCACACCGGAGCAAACGGAGCCCGACCGCGATTAACGCCGAGGCGAAATTGTCGCCGAATGACCAACATCCCCGCGGGTCGGCAGCGACGTTGATGATGTGGGCCGGGTCGGGCTCGAACCGACGGCCAAGGAATTATGAGACCGCAGCTCCGGCATGTCAGCCAGTGTCGCCGGATGCCAAATTCTGCCGGTTTGTACAGGTCAACGCCAGTTTGAGCCCGGGCCGAGTACCGCTGTGTGTCGGCCCGTATCGGGCTCTACGTCGGCAACGGAGCCCAATCGGAGACGACGTGCCGCCCGTTCGACTGGGCGACCTTGCCAGTAACCAGGTCCCGTTGTGACGTATCGTCGCGTTGGGGGCAGTGCAGTAAGGGGTGCGAGATTGTCCGCTCGAAGGTATCGGTGTCCGCATCTAGTTGCCGGTATTGGTGTCGGCGTCCGAGCAAGTTGAGTGACGAGTGGTGATCAAGAAGCAGCCACCGCGTGAGCAACTTCAAGGTGTGTTCGATCTGCTCCTCCGCGGCGGCGACCCATGACGTTGTTCGCTCGATCAGCGGACGCGACGAGCCGACAAACGGGTGTTCACTACGTCGGTGACTGAGCAACTCGCAATCGACCGTGTCACCGTGCTGCGCCGGGCCTGGCGGCACGACGACGCCGAGCGGTTGATCGAGGAGGAGCTGAGCGGTGCCGCCGCCGAGGTCGAACTGGGCCGCATCGCCGTCCAGCGTGGTCGGTACGCGCCCTCTACCGCGCCAAGGAAGCCGGCTGCGACAGGATATCTCTCGCTGCGGATACCACCGTCCCGAACACTGAAATAGAGTTGTGACCGATGGGTGGTGAGTGTGCGGACGGTCAAACTCCGGCGCGAACACTCACGGGCTTGATCGGCGGTAGCGTGTCGGCAGATCGAGGAGTAAGGAGTCGCATGCGTCCTGGGGTCGTCGAAGCGGGCAGGCGGGTCGCGAAAGCGCTCGAAGATGGTCAGACGGCACTGGATTTGAGCAACCTCGGACTCGACTCGGTGCCGCCAGGGCTGACTGAGCTGAAGTCAATGACCACGCTGGACCTCAACGGCAACCGGCTCGCCGCCCTGCCACGCTGGCTCGGGAACTTGCCCAGCCTCACCGATCTCGACCTCGACGACAACCGCTTTGAAGTCGTACCCCTTGAACTCGCCGAACTCGGGCAACTTAAGTCGCTGGCCATGTCCGGCAACCGAATCACCGAGGTGCCAGTCTGGTTGGCCGATCTCGCCGGCCTCACCTCGCTCAGCCTGGGCAGGAACAGACTGACCTCGTTGCCCGCTCAACTGGCCGAGCTGGATGGCCTCACCGAACTCGACCTCGGCAGGAACCGGCTGCGGGATTTGCCGGAATGGCTGGGCAGCTACCCCGGAATTCGAGAGCTATACCTCGACAAGCTTCTACTCGCCTCAGTGCCCGGCTGGCTGGCCAACCTCACGACGCTGACTCGGCTCGATCTCGACTACAACCAGCTTTCGGCCCTGCCTGACTGGCTTGGCGGCTTCAGCCTCCAGCACATCGATCTCGAGGGTAACAAATTCAGTGTGCTACCGAGCTGGCTGACAGAGCTAAGCGACCTCACCGTTCTCTACCTGGCGCACAACCAGTTCAGCACGCTCCCACCTTGGCTGGGCTGCCTAAGCGGCCTCGTCACGCTTGGCCTGAACGACAACCAGCTGACCACTCTGCCGCCCTCGATGGCTGAGCTGACCGAGTTGAGTGAGCTTTTGCTCGACAGAAACAAGCTTGCGCCGCTGCCGAACTGGTTAGGCGAGCTGACAAACCTGAAGAAACTGGGCATTGGCAGTAATAGCCTTACGACATTGCCGGACAGTTTGGCTGAGCTTACCAGGCTGACCACTTTGTGGCTCAGTAACAACGAGCTGACCGCACTGCCTGCCTGGCTGGGCTCACTGACCGAACTCACCTGGCTGGATCTCGACCGCAACCAGCTCGCCAACGTCGACGCACTGGGGAGCCTGACCAAGCTCACCCGGCTCAACCTCAACCATAACCAGTTGAAGTTCCAGCCGGACTCACTGACGTCCCTGACGAAGCTGAGCAGGGTGTACCTCGCGAACAACCAGCTTGCCGAGGTGCCCGAATGGCTAAGCCACCTGCCCGAACTCACGGAACTCGGTGTCGGCGGAAACGGCTTGACAGCCTTACCCAGCTGGCTCGGCAGCCGAGCAGAGCTGACTACACTGGGGCTCGGCCGCAATAAGCTCGCAAAGCTGCCGGAGTGGCTGGGTACGCTGACCAACCTCACCAGACTCGACCTGGACGGGAATGAGATCGCGGCACTGCCCGACCGCTTAGGCTCGCTGACCAAACTCAGCCATCTTCGTCTCTCTGAGAATCTGCTCGTGTCTTTGCCAGACTGGCTGGGAACTCTCACCGAGCTGACCTCGCTCAACCTTGACCGCAACCAACTCACCGAATTGCCGGACAGTCTCGCTGGACTTACCGGACTGACTTCACTCCAGCTGAGTGACAACAAATTCACCGTACTGCCCGAATGGCTGGGCGAATTCACTGGCATGGTTGCGCTGTACCTCGACGGTTGCGAGCTGGACACCGTACCGGAGTGGCTCGCAAACCTGTCAGGCATCGAAACGCTGGCGCTGGATAATAACCTCCTCACCGCAGTGCCAATATGGTTGGGCAACCTCACGAAGTTGAGCTACCTGTGGCTCAGTGTAAACCACATAGATACCCTTCCGGACAGCTTGTGCAACTTGACTAAGTTGTCTTTCCTCACAGTCTCCAAGAATCGACTCACTTCCTTGCCTGAGAGAACTGGAGACCTCGTCGGACTGACACATCTGTTGGCGTACGACAACCAGATCAGCATTCTTCCCGACAACCTTAACAGACTGAGCGAACTGGTTAATCTCGATCTTGACGGAAACCAGCTCACCGTTCTGCCAGAAACTCTAGGCGAGTTACCCAGCTTGACGCATTTACTCATCAGTGACAACAAGATCGCTGTTCTGCCGAGCTGCCTGACAAACCTGGCGAAGCTGGAAACCCTTGCGGTTGAAGGTAATCCGCTGGTAAGTCCGCCACCGGAGATCGCGGCGAGCGGCTCGACGCCGGTCATATCGTTCCTGCGCGCCAGAGAAGAAGGTAGTTCCGCGCAATGGGTGTCGAAACTGCTCGTTGTCGGCGAGGGTGGTGTCGGTAAGACCTCGCTGGTCAAGGCGCTCGCCGGGGAACCCTACGATCCCGACGAACTGTCGACTCACGGCCTTCGTATCGAACACCTCGACCTTGATCACCCGAGCCAGCCGGTGCAGATGCGGCTCAGCGCCTGGGATTTCGGCGGCCAAGAGATCTACCACGCGACACACCAATTCTTCCTCACCAACCGTTCACTGTTCCTCCTGCTCTGGAACTCGCGACTCGGCTGGGAACAAGGCAAAATCCGCTACTGGCTGGACATCATCTCCGCGCGTGCCCCGGAGTCGCCGATCCTTCTGGTGGCCACGCACGTGCACGATCGGCCCGTCGACCTGCCACTCGACGAACTCCGTTACGAGTACCCGATGATCGTCGACAGCGTCTCGGTGGACAACGCGACCAGGCACGCTCTCGACGACCTGCGAACACGGCTGGCCTGCCAAGCGGCTCAGCTTCCGCTGATGGGGTCCGAATGGCCGACCACCTGGTTGGCAGGCGCCGAAGCACTGCGTCAGGCGACCGAAAAGCATGTCACACCCGCCCGGATGTGGCGAATGCTCGCGGAAGCCGGGGTTAGCGACAAGTCGCACCAGCAGTACATCGCCAACGCACTGCACCAACTCGGCGACATCCTGTACTACGCGGATGATCCGGAGCTCGCGCAGACCGTCGTGCTGCGGCCGGAATGGGTCAACGAGTACATCAGCAAGGTACTCGACAGTCATGAAGTGGCTGTCGCGCAAGGACTTCTGACGCGCGATCACCTCGATGAGTTGTGGAGCGACCTCGATGACCGTGGTCTGCGCGACCACTTTCTCGGGATGATGGACAAGTACGACCTCTCCTACCAAATCGAAGGCGGCACGACCGGCGACGTGAGCCTCGTCGTCGAGCGCCTGCCCTGGGATCCGGGCTCATTTCTCGACAAATGGGACGAACTCCCAGGAGACCAGGAGATCCGGGTGCTCTACCGGCTCAACACCATGCCGCCCGGCATCCCGACCTGGTTCATCGCCAGGACCCACCGGTTCAGCACGCAAACCCAGTGGCGGACCGGCGCGGTGCTCAAGCACACCGATGGCAGGCATCGAGCGCTGATCAGGGCCAACCGGCACCGCAACACCGTGGAACTGGCAGTGCGGGGCCCGTCACCCGCCGCCTTCTTTTCCATCCTCGACGATGGCCTGAACCGGACGCTGGAACGGTTTCCCGGGCTCGACATCACCCGTCAAGTCCCTTGCCCCTGCCAGAACGCGTCGGACGAACCCTGCGCGGAGCTCTACGACTATCGCGACCTGCACCGCAGATTGGAACGCACGCCGCCGCGCCACGAGATCGAGTGTCGGAAGTCCGGCGAATACGTCGACGTGCCCAGTCTGCTGCTCGGACTCGCGCCCTCGGACCGCGACGCGACCCGGATCGGGCTTCAGCGGATCGCGAAAACGCTGGAGCAGATGGACGGGAAGCTCGCCGAGCAGACCGAGTACACCCAGCGCATGTTCCTCAAACTGCAACGCCTGGCTCAGCTGCAACAGGAAACCCGTTGTCCCAGCGTTTTCGCCATTGTCCCGGCAGGCCACCGACGGCTTGGCAGCGCTCAGTACGAACTGCGCCTGTACTGCGAGGAACCCGGTTCCTGGCACCGACTGCCAGAAGAAGACGGGTGTTATGCGATCTCACAGCCCGCCGAATGGCTCCGCAAATTCGGGCCCTACCTGCAGCATCTACTCAAGGTGCTCAAACACGCGGCGCCGCTGGCTGGTCCAGTGCTCGGCATGAGCGTGGACGTGCTCGATCAACACCTCAAATCCGACTGTGACCTGATGAAGGAATTGGTCGCTCAAACCCCCTCCCAGCTCCGGCACGACGATGAGCTCGACGGGATAGATCCGTCCGGCCTGCCCGCCGCACGCGCGACGAACGACGCCGACTTCCGGGCGCTGGAGGCCATGCTGACCGGCTTGGACGCCGAACGGATTTGGGGCGGACTTTCCCGGACAGCTACCCCGGAAGGTCTCACTCTGTACCTGTGCGCCGATCATGTGACCGCCTACCGACGCGTCTAGACGGTGACGAACTTCTTGCGACGAAGGATTCCGCGACTTCCTGTACCGTTGAGTCCTTCAGGACACCGCCCGGACGGCGGCCGTCGCCCAGCAGGACGCCACCCCAGGTCATGGTCAGGTACTCAGTGCTCTCCTTGAGCGTGCCGATCAACGGGTTCCGCCTGCTCCGGGCCTTCCCCGAGCACGCTCACGCCCCACCGCGCCTTGTTGCCGCGGTGGCGCCTCTGTTTCCAATGAGCTCGTGAGTGAGCGCCCGAGCGATGTCAGCAGGTGGGGCCAGGGCGGCCACCCTGCCCTCGTCGCAACCGCGACGTTGCGCGACATGCCCACCTGGATTGCTGTGACGAGCTAACCCTCGCACGGCGAGGACACCTACCACGTAGCGCAAGCTGGTCTGTGACACGTCGACCAGTCTCGCTTAGTGGTTGGTTTCGGAAGTTGTTCGGGGGTGGTTTGGGCTTCGGCCGCCAGTTCGATCAGAGCGTCGTTATGGCCGAAGGTCGCTGAGGACAGTCAGGGCGATCGCCCAACCGCGCTACGACCTTGGCAGAGGCCATTTACCGTACACGTTGGCGAGGGTGCGTCCAGTGGTGTCATGCAGGCTGGAGGTCGGTGGGACGAGCTGTTCGCCGGCCAGTCCGAGCAGGTCTCGTTCGTGGTACCACTCGCGCATGTGCTCGGGTCCGAACTCGTTGGCTTGCGGCCGTGTCGTGTGCCGGCGCAGCGACTCCTCGAACGTGACGTCCAGGTAGTAGACGCCGGTGCGGCCGCAGTGATCAGCGACCAGATCGGCGAGCATGTCACCGTAGCGTTCGGCGTGCAGGATGCCTTCCACGATCACGTGCAAGCCGGCGTCGAGGGCGTAGCGGGTCACGGTCGAGATGAGACCGATGTTCACGCCGCCGGGCATGTCACGTTCTTTCAGGATGGTCCGGCGGACCACGTCCTGCGCAACCACGGCACAGGTTCGCCCGAGTTGTGCACGGACCGCTGGCCGGCAACGTGAAGCCACTCACCGCCAAGGACATGGTGGCGACTACCAGGGCCGCACGTCGCAATGTCTTTATTTTCCTTCCGATTATCTAATGAATTCGACTTCACTCAAAGATCCCGTAAAAGATCCATAGAAGTCATGATCAAGGACGCCGGTAAGCGACTTGAGCAGGAAATCCGAAAAGCCTCCATCGAATTCCCAGCAGTAATCTAGTTCATCACCGATGACAACCTTCCATTCATCCGGATGCCCCTCGGTCAGCCAGTAGCACTGCTCCCTGTTGACGTTATTCCCCCAACACAGCAGCCCACCCTTATCCGGATACGCCGAATGCGGATACAATAAAGGAAATTCAGAGACTAGTTCGCGAAGGGATTTCGTACGCGTTTGAGCATCCAATAGGAGATTGAGGTCAGGATCAACACACGATGGGTGCGCGACCCTGAGAAATTGATTCACGAACATCGCAGGATACTTATTCGAGAATCCTTTGTAATCAGCTGGAAGTTCAGTGCCAAGCCTTTCTTCTACGCCTGCCCAGTCGACCGCGATCGACTCAACAGTCGGAGCTCCCAGTACGGCATAAAGTTCATCCACAACTACCACCATACGTCGTTTGCCTATGCGGCGCCTTGTTGTCAATTACAGCGTGCACACAGGTTCCCCCATCACCGATAGTGTCCATCAGCTCGGTGATCCGGCGCGCGGTCGCGTCGGCGCGGGCGTCGTCGGCGACGCGTTCCTGGTGGGCCTGGGTAGTAGCGGCGACGGCCTGCCGGTGAGCGAGGACCTCGTATTGCTGAGCGAGAGGGCGCTCACGGTCATCGAGGTCGGCTTCGGCGGAGTGCTGGCGGCGCCAGGCGAGGCAGAGCGCAACCACGCCGCCGCTGAGCCCGATCTTCAGCGCGTTCAACCGCGCGTTCACCAGGTCCGGACCGGTGAGTCCGGCGGTGGCCGACCACCACAGCACGGTCACTGCGGCCGCGGTCATGACCGCGGTCCACCACATCCCGGCCGGGTCAACTCAGCCAGCCGCTTCACCGAAGACGGGTTTGAGCGTGGCACCGAGGAGGTGTTCGCGGTCGTTGGCCGCACATCGTCGGTCATGCCCATCATCGTCGCGGAAACCAGTGAATACGTTGCGGAAGTCGGTAGGTATGTGCAAAGCCCGGGCACACTTGGCCCGATTACACGGCGAGGAGAGCATCAACGTGTCGTGGGCCAGCGCGGTTAGTTGGACACGAACTTCGGCACAGCAGAGCAAACGGAGACGAAACGGAGCCCAATCGCGGTCAACTCCGAGGTAACCATGCCACAGAGATATCAACATCCCCGCAGGTCAGCGGGGATGTTGATGCGGTGGGCCGCCTCAGGCTCGAACCCAAAACCTACGGTTCAGCATTCCGGGTCATCAGTCCGTTGTGGACACTTGTCAACGTTGGCCATCATCTGCGAGTTTCGCGAGTGCAAACGGTCGTCGTTTGTGGACATTGGTCGTTGTCGATCAGTGAATTCCGGGAGTAAACCGGCCGGATGATCTTGAGGTCTCCACCTACAAGTGGGGGCCTCTTCGTCCATCCCATCGACCTGGCGTCAGCCCGATCGAGCCCGTCAAGGGGGCACCGATTCCGCCGTCGCGAGTGTTCCGCCGGACTGCCCACTTGACGGGCTTGATAGCCCTCTGGGAGGTCGATGGGATGGACGACAGGCACTCACGAACGCGAGTTCCGCGCTCTCCTCGCCCATCCCGGAGACCTGCCCGTCCCGGCGAGGACAGTGCTTGTTGACGGAGCCTTCCCGCCGGGCCACGCCGACACTCCTGTTTCCCCTGGTCGATGACTTGAAACCTTACTAACGGCCTCTTCGGTGGGTGGCCGCTGGCTGGCTTTCCACGGGCGACCTCCGGGGACCGGCCGCATGCCCCGGCGGGGCTTGCCCGTGGATCGAACACTCTGCCAGCGGCCCCGGAGGGGTCGCCTTGATCCAGTAGAGAAAGTTCTCACCAAGCGCCCGACTCACCGGCACGTGATCTACGGAGATCAGCCCGCCGGGAACTCGTACGCAAGTTCGTACTTGTCGCCAGACAAGCGCATGTCGTTCATTTCGACCGCTCGACCTTCTGCGCTGTAGGCAATCCGCCGAACCGCGAAGATCGGAGTTCCGTTATCGAGCTGGAGCATGGACGCCTCTTCGGGCGTCGGCATACGAGTGCTGACCGTCTCCACGAAGTGGTCCAGCGGGTACCCGGCTTCTTCAAGGCGCGCGTAGCTACCACCCTTGCCAGTGTCCACCTGCTCGATCAGGGTGTCCCGCGTGATCTCCCTGGGGAGCCGGGACGTTGCGAGCTGGACTGGCAGGCCGTTCGCTCGCATGACCCGCTCTCGAACCGTCACCTCCGCACCCTCGTCAATGCCAAGTATCGTCGCCGTGTCCGTGTCCGCTGGCTCAAAGGTGATCTTTACGCTCACGCTCGGCGTGAACTTGTTCGCCTCGGCATCCCCGAGGAACGCGCCTTTGTTCTCGGCACGAGCAGCCCGGCTGAGCCTGCTTCGGCTGAGGCGCTCAACCCTGTGCGGCGGGCGGATGAACACGCCCTTGCCATGCTCTGAGCTCACGAGTCCCTCCGAGCGGAGAAGTCCAACGGCTTCACGGATCGTGATCCGCCCGCACCGGCCTGGACCTCGCTTCGCGGCGGCCGTCCGCCGGCCAGTTCTCCAGCACAATACCGCGATGGCCCACAGCGGCTCGCACGCACCACTTTCTTGGTCATCGTCGCAAACTCGGGCTGGGTGATGCTCGCGGCTGCCGTTCCCCACGCTTGGTCAGCACCGCAGCCAAACCCACCCGCGCACGATCGTTGCCCGCGTCCTGAGTCAAACGACAGAAGTTGCAGACGCTGCCGCGTTGTCTAAGCGTTGCTGCTCGGCAATAAGTCCCCGGGGCCGCGGTAGATTAGTCGGACTCCGGAACCAGCATCGTGCCGAAGCCCTTCACACTGCCCTGAGCGATACGTTTTCTACCTGCTCTTCATCGTGTCAGAGCTCTGGCGATGCCCTGATCTCGAGGGCGATTCGAGCAGGCACCACCCCATCAGCGCACCCGCCGGCTCACACGATCACCACCACTTGGACCATCGTGCGATTGCGAGCACCACCTTCGCTTCCAGCTGATGCGTGCACGGGTGTGGTGCTGGCGGTCCTGATGCACCGATCCGGGCCCAGAACGCGAGCGAGGCGGGGTCGCGATCGATCGGCAGGGTCGTCCACTGGTAGCGCGGACCTCGTGCGGCAGCCGCGGCGACGAGAACAGAGCCCGCACCCCGGCTGCGGTGTTTCTTTTCGACGTCGACGTCGATCGCGCGCCGGTCGATCGAACAGAGGAAAAGCTGGACTTCACCGAAGGTCGTGTGTCCCAGTCGCAGCTGGATAAATCCGATCCCGGCCGGAGTCGGTGGGCGAAGCAGGACGAGGCGGAGTCCGTACTCGTCGACTTGCTCTTCGGTGACGTGCCGTACTGGCCAGGGGTCGATCTGTGCCCAGAGTCCGCTGCGGCGGGGGAGGGCGTGGCAGGCCTCGCACAGCCATTCTGGTGCCTGGTAGTCCTGGGACCAGCTTTGCCGGACTCCACCGACCGCGAGGTCGTGCCCCCACGGGCACCTTGCCGGTGTCCGGCGTTCCGGGGCGGATCGGGACTTCCAAGGTGCGCCTGTAGGGTCTCATCGCTCCTGACATGTTGATCTTGCACGACCTGCGGTTTCGCAGCCTGTCTCACGGCCGCTTCATCAAACCAGTCTCACGACCGCTTCACTTCTTCGGCCACCACGGTTCGTCGCACGGGCCAGATGCTCCGCTGGTGTGATTGGCCGGCTGCCGTGGCGGGTGTACCTTGTGGCTGCGGATTCACTGCCCGTGATCGTCGGTGGCTGCCCTGAGCCGTTCCGCGGTATCGAGCGACTTGGCTTGCAGTCGCTCCGTCTGATTTCGGTACCACTCCAACCAAGGGCTTTCGGCCGCTCGCTGCGTCACGATGAGCTCCACTCCTGAGTCGTCATCGGCTGTCACCACCTCGTAGCCGATTGAGGACAAGATCGTCGCCATCGCGGTCTGCATCGCGGTGTCGATTGTCTTCTTCCACTGCCCTGCGGGATTATCTGGCCCGATACGGCCCTCGCTCCACTGCTCCAGCGACGCGGACTTCAGGATCGAATGGCTGACCCAGCTGATAAACACACCACGATGCCCGAGGTCGTCGGCGAAGACGTGCGCGCCGACCGGACCGAGGGGATGGCCGCCGTGCATGTAATCGGGAACCAGGGGTATTCCGGCGACGGCCAGGTCGGAGCTGACGAGATTGGCCAACACGTACAGCCTGATGAGCGGATCTTTGGGTTCGTGCTGGTCTGGCATGTCTGCTCGTGCTCCTGGTTCCGGTTGTGGATCGGTGAGCGTCAGTTGTTCGCGCCAACGGTCATCGAGTGATTCTTCCTTACCCAGGGGCCGAGGACCTGCATGATCTCACCGCGCGTGACATGTCGATCTTAAGTGACCTGGGCTTTCGTGGTCGTCTCACCGCGACGTACTGAAATCGGTCTCGGTTTCGAGGCAATTCCTCACGTGTGGCCAGTTCTGGACTGATCAACCCGAGCCAGGCATCCTGTTGGTCAACCACGTGCCCCATAATCAACCTCTGCCTCGTGGCATTTCTTACTGCCCTCACAACGCTCGGGCCTCCATCGCGCCGGAGTGCCCGAGACTCTCGGGTCTGGTGACAGCGAAGCCTTAAGCGGTACGGCGCCGTTGGCGTCGAACGGAAATCAGCGGTCGAGGCGTATCGTTTCAGCGCTTGGTGATGACGCTTCACTTGGTGCTGCTAAAGATTCCCAGCACGTTGGGGAACTACGAGGAGCTGCTCGGGTCGCTGTGTCCGATGGCCTTCAGGCCGCAGGTGGTTAGCCATGCCACGCAGAGGGTCAGCACGAGGACTTCAACGTTGGCCGAGATCAGGTGGAAGTGGCGCAGTAGCAGGTAAACCGCCAGTGGCGCGAAGCTGACGGTCAGCCGCCCCACCAGGGCGAGCTTGCTCCTGACCACGTACGTGGCCCGTTGAGGGTCGTCGGGTAGTTCGCCGAGCCTGCCTGTCCATTCCGTTCGAACCTTTCGTGCCGCAGGCTGCCTGACCTGCGGCATGAAACGCGAGCCCGGTCACCAGGCCAGGCCGATTGTTCGGACTTACCTTTCGAATTCGGCAACCCGGGCATCCATAGGCACGGTCGCCGGTGTCCGTTCTCGGTAGTGATGCTGGCGGGCCTCGCAGGTCGGCTCCCTGATCGAGTTGGCGAGGAGCGCGTTAGCGATCGCCGCGGAGGGGATGGTCAGCCACATTGCATGGTGCAGCGGGCGGCGTCGAACCGCCCTGCCTTCAGGTCGTCGGTCCGAATGAGCCAGTACAGCGTTCCGACGTCACCCCACAACATGTCGGTGTTTTCGTCACTGTCGAACTGGGCGAGCAGCACCCAGCGGGCCGCTTCCTCTGACAGTCGTGGGTCGCTCCACTCGCCCTCCAGCACTGCCGCCGCGATCTCGTTCTCCACAGCGCCCTGGACCGGTGAGGCGAAGCCACCGACCTGATGTTGTGGGATGTCTCCGTTGGCTTCCCAGGTGAGCTCTCCGAACACATCGGTGCCCGCGCGCCCAGGACCAAGGACTGACTCGACAGCTTCAGCCAGGGGCACTCCGCTCGCCGTCTCGGTGTGGTCGAGCAGGATGTGCTCTCGCTCCGGAGCCGTGGCCACGACCTCCGCGAACACGTCACGGCGCGGGTAAGGGGCGAGGCCGGCCGGGGCTGTTCGTTCGATGACCGGCTCGCCCGCCGGCACGAAGATCACTCGACAGCCGTCGACGTCCTCGGCTATAGCTGGTTGGTCCTCATCGGCTGAGTAGCGTCCGTCGAAGTAGAAGAACAACAGCGTGCCCGCGTCCGGGAGCGGGATGGTCACGAACTCACGCGGCAGCGTCGCGCAGTCCACCGCGGCGATGAACGTGAGCGGCCCTCGTCTCGCCCAGGTAGGCCAGTCCATCGCATCCGGCAGCGCGGGATTCCCGCCGAGGTGCCCTACCCGTGGACCCGTGTCACTGGAGACAAGCCGAATTCCGGGTTGAAACAGTTCGATCCATGTCGCCGCCACTTCAGCGGGCAGGCGGTTCCGAGCAAGAGCGCTGAGTCGATCTTTCCATGGTGTCACGCCACCATTGTGGCGCAAGGCACCGACACAAACGGCTGAGCGGCGCCCGTATCGACCAGAGGACGCGCACGCGTCCCGCGTCGCCTCGAACGCCGCCTGATCACGAGGCTTGATCCGGCCCGTTGGGCGGTAGTCGATCACCCGCGCCGACCCGTCGGCCAGCCGCGCGAAGTAGTCCGGGGCGTGCGAGCGCAGCTTCCCGTCCGCCGTGGTCCAGCACAACCAGAACGGCTGCGACGCGATCCCCGCGACGTCCGGATCGAAGTCCAGCAGGACCAGTGTGTCGCGCTCCAGCCAGAACTCGTAGCCGACCAGCGTGCCCGTCGTCGTCGATGCCGTGGGCTGCGAGGTAGTCGGCGGTGATCAGGTCGAACTCGGCGACCAAGCGGGCGGTGAGCAGGACGGAGAAGTCGGCGAAGGCCTCGCGCTGGGCCTTGGTGCTCGGGCGGTAGCGCGCGGGCTGGCCGCTGAGGGTTTCGAACAGCAGGCAGCGCATCGAGCGCAAGGTGCCGGTGTTGGTGGAGTTGGCGCACACCAGCATCCGCCAGTACCAACGCCTCAACGGCGAGGTGATCGCGTTGCTGGTCATCGCCCCGTCGAGGACCGACCGAGAACGCGTCATCCCCATGCCCGCAGAGTTGTTCCACGTCATCGCGATGATCGTGATGCGGCAAACCGCGCACGGCCCGATTCCGTCGATACCCCGCTACGACGGCCATGAGCGGGTGTGGACCGCGCCGATGCCGTTCTTGTTCCAACGTCAGATCGGCGGGGTCCGCCAGGTGACCAGCACAGTCACCGTCCTGAACAACCTGCGGAAGCAGTGCCAAAGCCTCGGTGAGACGAACCCAGCATTCCGCGGTCTACATTTCACGCCTCATGATTTCCGAAGGCTTCTCGCCACGGACCTAGTCAACAATGGGCTGCCCATCCACATCGGCGCGGCATTACTTGGCCATTTGAATATTCAAACCACCCAAGGGTATGTCGCGGTCTTCGAGAAAGACGTGATCAGGCACGTCCAAAGCTTCCTGGCCCGCCGACGTGCCATGCGCTCCGAGGAAGAATACCGCCCTGCCACCGAGAAGGAATGGCAAGAATTCGAAGAGCATTCGACAAGCGCACAGTGGAGCTCGGTTCCTGCGGCCGCCCATACGGGACAAGTTGTCAGCATGAGCACGCTTGTTTACGGTGCGCGCAACTGCACGTAAACCCGAAGATGCTGCTCCGCCTCGACGACTCGGAGTCCGACTTGGAAGAGCGGAAAACACACGCTGCCTCCGAGGGCTGGCTGGGTGAGATCGAAGGGATCGACCGCACCCTCCAGTGCCTGCGCGACAAGCGCTCCGACTCACCCGCATCACACGTCAGGTCAACCTCGGCATGCCCACCATCAGTACAGCCCGATAACCAAAACCGGCTGGATCGCTCCCAGCGCCTGAGTCACGCCGGGAGCGATCCGCCTGCAACCACCGAAGCGTCCTCAACGCGGCACGAGCGGTAATTTCTTGCTGTTTGGAATCTTCAGGACGGCGTGAACCGTAGCGCCGTCTTTCTGCATGATCACTCACGTGGTATTTGGGTCACGACCGGCAGCAGGGAGGTATACCAATCACTTCCTGGGAGGCTAGGCACGGTCATGTCGCGTACTGGCTCCCAGCCTAGGCTCGCCGTCACAGTCTGCGGTCCCCCACCTCGGGCGAATTGTTCGCCGAGTGCGGGCAGTTCTAGAGCGATAGGGTTTATCTCGCGTTCGGAGACGATGAGCTTGCACCAGTCCATGCTCGCGGCGCCGGGCTTGATGGTTCGCTCGGGCGGCAGGACGACCGGAATCCGGTTTCCTTCGGCGGCAGCGGCCACGGCCATCGGCGCCAGGAATCCGCCGGGGAAGAGCGTGGCGTGTGAACGGTATCGGTCCGTGAGGTTGAGTAGGACGCACCACAACCTGTGTTGTGTTGTGTTGCGCAGCCGGACGAAGACCTCGGGCGGCGCCCAGCCGTCAGCTGTGCGGTGATACGTGAGTGCGATCGTGCCGTTGTCACTGATCGGGATTGGGAAATCTTCGCGCGGTGCCACCGCGACTCCGGGGTACGCGGCCACGATCTCCAGTCGTACAGCACCGGTCAGCGCCGACCAGGGGTTCGCCAGTTCCTTGATCTGTGTCCATCGCGCAACGTGCGCCATTTTCGACACCACCAGGTGAGCACTGCCGTCGGAGTGGCCGTCGACGTCGGGGATGATCGGCGTGCGGTCGGAACGCAGGACGCGGAAGACCTCACGCCCCTCCCGTTGTACCGCAGTGACATGCATGCGCAGGCCCGATGTCGGGTCGTCCAACTGTGCGGCGCTCAGATAGGCCGACGTGCGGATCGCTTCGGTGACCCGCGTGCATGCCGCCGGATCGTCTTCGGGTGTCCCGCCGACCACGACCTGGGCGGCCGGCAGCGGGGTTCGGCTCAAGACGACCGGATACTGCATGGCTGGGTCAGGCTTCCAGTCGAGCGGCTCGACGGTCGACTCGCCTATCCCCACCTCGATGACGCGCAATATCAGGCTCGTGTGGCCGGTGACGGCCAGGTGCACAGGGGCGTCAGGAGCTGGGGCGGGCAACCCATGGCAGCGACCGACGTCGACCAGCCATCTGTCACCGGTCCAGCGGACCGTCGTGGCTGCGGGCTGGACCAAGGCACCGCCGAGGAAGGGCTGGTCGGCAGGCCCGTCGCGGTAGGCGGGAAACAACACGGGAGTTTGTGCCTGGCGGATGCCCTCGATTCTGGATCGAGCACCGACGAGCAGGTCGCGGTAGGTGGCGTCAGCCCCGAGATGGCGCATGGTTTCCAGCAGCGCGGTGGTGAACACACCTCGGTGCTCATTGCCGTTGATTTGTTCGGCGGCCACCTGGTGAGACTGGCAGGCTGACAGGGCCACATGCGAGGCGCGCGCGGAGGTCGTGAGGACTCGCGGCTCCGGCAGGCGGGGCAAGGAGCGCGGAGGGGCGGTGACGGCGGGCGCCGAGCGGATCTTCGCCCAGGGGTCCCGGGTGCCACTGCCCGAGTGACAGCAGTCCAGCACGACCACGACGTGCGGGCCACGTTCGGCGACCCCGTCGAGCAGCACGGAAAGTTCCTTGTCGGTCAGATCCAGCACCTCGCCGTCTCGGCTGTCGTGGCAGACCAGCGACTGACTCTTCCCTGTGGGTTCGAGGTGCCAGTGCTCCGGTGCCACTGTCTGTTCGGACCCATGACCGCTGAACCAGAGCAGCGCAACTTCGCCCGGCCCGGCTTGGCCGAGGTGCGAGCGGATCGACTCCACGATCGCGTCCTTGGTCGCGTCCTCGTTAAGGAGGCTCCATTCGACCAGGCGTGATCCCAGCCGTTGTTTCAGGAACGCCGAGACGTGCTTGACATCGTTGGCGCATCCCGCCAAGTCGTGGACGCGCCTATAGCGGTCGATCCCGATAAGAAGAGCGCGTACCTGCTTGGTCGCTTGTGTCCGCACGCCGCCAACCGTAGCAGCGCGCGGCATCGTGGATGTGCGCATAATGCGGTATGGAGGACACCGCAGACGATTCTGAGAAGGAGCAGCTCGCCGCGGCCGCACAGGCGGTAACGAAGGCCGTTCAGGCGGCCTGGCTGCTGCAAGCGCGGATAGGGGAAGGTATCGGTGAACCGGTACGTGACGCGGTGATCGAGCTGGTTACGGAACGCGGCCCACGCGCTAAATTCCGGATGATCACCGAACGAAAGGAGCTGCTGAGCCGCGAGGCGGAACGGCTGATCGACCGCACCATCGAGTTCCTACGCACGTTGCCTCAGGCTGACAGCTCCTATGAGCGTTTTTTCGTATCGCACCTCGAAATGATCAGGCTAGTCCAAGCGGGCGAGATCGATGCCGATGACATGCCTGTGGAGCCGCTCGAAACAGCCATCCGGGATGAGATCCTCGCTCGTCCCCGGACCGACCGGCCACAGACCGCGGAAGAGTGGGACGACCGAGGGCGTACCCTGCGGGACCGGGGCCAGATCGAAGAGGCCAGAAAGGCGTTCACTGAGGCTCTTCGCCTGGCTCGAGCCGAGGGTGACCCGGCGGTCGAAGGCAGTGCGGAGATCGGTCTGTTCACGCTAGTGATGAAGACCTCCCACACTACCCGGGGAAGCCATCAGCGGTTGCTGGGACACGCTCGCCGTGCCGCGGATGCGTATCGCAAGGCGGGTGACTCCGTCGGAGAAGGTAACGCAGTCGTGGCGATGATCACGGTGCTGACCGACGTCGCTGACCGACCGAACCTGGAAAGCGCCTTGAATCGTCTGGCCCAGCTGGATGGAGATCAGACGCGGTGGTGGCGGGCGTATTCGACCGCGATGACCACGGCAGAGCCCGATCTGCGGATCTCCGGGATGCGGTGGTGCGTCGAGTCGGCCCACCTTCTCGGCGACCACGCCGACTTCTACCGCAAGATGTGTGCGGGCAAGCTGGCCTACTTTGAGGGCCGCGAGGTATCCCTGGAAGACGACGACTCGGACGTCTTCCAGGGAGGGATCACCACACTCGGTGTGATGGTCAACGGCCCGACCGAGGCTGCGGCCCAACGGCTCGACAAGATCCTGCAGCGCGTCGAGGAGTTGCGGAGATACGGGCGATCGCAAACCCTTCAGCGAGAGCTGTCGAACACACATCAGAACACCTACCGAGCGGCCGCTCAATGCGCCGAAGCACTGCGCGGTGCCGAGGAGGCGGTCGACATCCACGAGCTCGCCGCCAGCCGGGCACTGCTCGCGCAGACGGAGACGCACCAGCTTTGGAGGCAATGGCACCCGCAGGTGTGGGAGGACTCCCGCTCGGACGTGCTTCAGGACAGTCTCGGAAGATTTATCGTCGCTCCCACCGAGCCCAACCGTCTGCTGCTCACTCAGGTGTTCAGCGACCAGCGGCTGGCGCAACAGCGACAGGAGCAAAAGCTGCTGTCCGCCACGCCCGGCCTCGCCACGGCAACGCCACCAATGCCGACCCGGTCCGTGCGGGGGCTGCTCGCCGAGGACGACCGCATCGTGGTCTTCGGTTCGACTGGTTCGATCTTCCTCATCAGTCACGACGACTGCCGGACGATCGGTCACTTCGCCAATAAGAAGCTAACCGAGGCAGTGCAAGGCGCGCGTGGCCAACTGTCCAACCCGGTGGGCGGCTCACCGGACGACCACAACGCGGTCTCCTGGCTCCTGTCCCATCTCCTCCAGCCCCTCCTGGACCACACTCCGGAAGGGTGCCGCCTGTTCCTCGTGCCACACGGCGCGCTCTGGCAGATCCCCTTGGGGGCGCTGGCACCCGCCATGCTCTCCGAAACCCGTGAAGTGAGCTACGTGCCCAGCCTCACCTTGCTGGCACGCCTGCTGACCAGGCCGCGGCTCACCCGCGTCCTCGAACGCTTCGTCGGCTTCGGTGACCCCGACAACAGCCTGCCACACGCCCGAGCGGAGATCGACCACGCGGCGAGCACGTTCATCGACTCGTTCACAGCGACCGGCGACCAGCTTCACTACCACATGGTGATGGCCAATCTCGCCGACGCCGATGTCGCCCACTTCGGCTGCCATGGCTTCTTCTTCCCCAACCATCCCGACTTCTCCGCCCTGCACCTCGCCGGCCCAGCCGACCACCCCGAGGTGCTCTGGTACGGGGAGCTCGCACGGTACGAACTCAACGCGAGACTGGTCGTCCTAGCGGCCTGCCACGCGGGAACCGGTGCGATGCTGTTCGGCTCCGAATACGTCGGCTTTCCCGGCGCGTTCCTCGCGGCCGGCGCCCAGGGCGTCCTGGCTCCCCTATGGGCGGTCTCCGACGCCTCGACCGACGCGCTCATGCGGCATTTCTATGCCGGGCTCAAACATTTCGCCTCGCCTGCTACAGCATTGCGGCAGGCACAACATGCCATGGCCGCCGATCCGAGCACAGCCCATCCCTACCACTGGGCGGGCTTCCAGCTCTTCGGCGCGCCAGCGACGTACAAGTTTCCGGGTGCGCGGTGATCAACGACCCCGCACGCGACTTTGAGCCGCCGCCGCGGACGACGATTGCCCGGACGCCCCACGAACTTCAGATCGGCTACGACCTGGAGGACGTCTTCTGCGCCTACACCGAGTTGCCCGTGATTGTCACCCAGGGTTTTCCGGACTACATGCTCGACAAAATGCACGACGGGTGCGGATGGACCGCCGATAGGATCCGCGAACTCGGTGTGGACTCGGCTTTGGTGGACCGGTTCGAGGAGATCGTGGCCGCATTGCCGGGGCACCATGACTTCGCCCGGGCAGTCGGACCGGACTGGCTGGCGGCCAGGGCACGCACCAGCGCGGAGATGGAGCACCTTATCGGTGTCGTACGCGCCGCGATCGATGTCCATGGATTGCGGTACTACGACTATGGAGTCATGCTCTGCCGAGTCCGGCTGTGCGTGCGGATGATCCACTTGATTCCGAACGTTCCCCAGGAGATCACTGAAACGCTTCCCGACCTCGAGTCGATCTATCGCCCGGAGCTGATGCGCGCCACAGCCATCCTTCAGAACATGATCACGCATGAGAGTCCCACCCGGCCGTACGGCTCCGGCCAGTACCATCTGGACCAGGCCTTCGCGGCCTTCGCGGATTATCTTGAGGATTGGCGAACCGGCACCAGCGAACTCACCGACGACTTCGTCAGGCGACTGGACGAGCTCACCCGGACCGTAGGCTTCAGGGGAGGGGACCAAGCCAAACAGGAGACGACGTGGATCAAGCATCCGGAACCACTCGCCGAGGAAGACCGACTGCCGCTTCCCGTGCCACACTCCACCGCCGAGCGAGAACAACTCGAATCCTATTGGCAAGCGATCAAACAGATCGCCACGGCTGGCGACGTCGAGCGCTTCCTCGATCTGGTGCGGCACTTGCTTGACACGTGCCGGCGCATTCTCGGCCCCGTCCACCCAGTCACCCTGCATGTCCACGTCGACTTCGCGGCCGGGCACAGCGCCGTCGGCCGAGCCGGTACCGCAACCCTGATGCTGCTCGACATAGCCAACACCGCGCTGCACTACTACGGACCCCATCACCCGGCCAGATACCTGATCATCGCCCATGCTCACTCTTTCCTACAGCATTGGGATCCAGAGCAAGCCCAAGAACTCTACGACTTCCCGCTTAAGTCTCTGATCGAGCACGACGAAGCCGACCTGCCGCCCTCCTTGCACAAGGCCCGCCGAACCATCCTGGAATCGCTCGGCGTGAATGACCACTGATTCGCCGGCCTCAGCGCGGCTACGTCTCAGATACCTGGACTGCCGTCCCCCGGCGAGGCAGTCTGCGGGACTGTCCCAGTAACGGTGTTTTCGGCCGGGCACGCCGGGTGTGAGCTCGGCGGGATGGGCACGGTGTGTGATGACACTGGACGTTGTGGCTTCAGGAGCGACGGGTAAGAGCAGGGCACAGCACAGTCGCTCAGATCGAAACGCTCGACAATTTCTTCGAGGCACGAAACGCAATCGTGCACGATCTTGACTACGAAGACCCGTCGGCACCAAGCATCCAGGCACGGTGGCGTCGGAAGATGGAGGAAGCCCGCGACGACTGCGACGCGGTGCTGACACTTGTCGCGACGATCATCCGCGCGACAGCGACCAACTTGCGGGCATGCCGCTGAACGGTGGCGCCTACGGTTTTGCCGTAAAAGATAGGGCTGATGGTGGCGGTCTCGGCGCGCAACATCGAGACCATCAAGGAGTTGCCGGTCGAGCAACTCCTCGTCGGTGACCGCGCGGTGGGGCTGCAGCTGGTCAAACGGCGCCGCAGCGCGCGGTTGATTCAACACCGCAACCTGGGAGATCTGGTACGCCCATCGTCGCCTGCAGACCCCGGGCGGGCTGTACCTACTGCTGCACCGCCTCATAGACCGTGGCTGCGGCTTCACCGGCAGCGGCAAAGTCCGGTCAGCCTGGGGCAGCAACACCAGGCGGCGGCTCATCCACGCACGGCTCGAGCACGAACCCACCTGACAGCCTCATGGCCCGCCAATTCACGAAACTCGTTAGATCCGGATGGGGACACCGGTTCAATCACCGGCTCAAGTCAGCAACTCCTCGATCTCGGCGATTACCTGAGTGTTGTCCCGGTAGTGGATCCCGCGGATGCCAACCGCACAGGCAGCGACGATGTTGGGCTCCAAATCGTCGAGGAAAATCACTTCCTCGGGACGAACCTCGAGTCGCGCGCAGCTGAGCTCGTAGATCCGTGGATCTGGCTTGCTCATTCCGACCTCGTGCGAGT
The DNA here is from genome assembly GCF_040682875.1 of Amycolatopsis sp. NPDC051071. Lineage (NCBI taxonomy): Bacteria > Bacillati > Actinomycetota > Actinomycetes > Pseudonocardiales > Pseudonocardiaceae > Amycolatopsis > Amycolatopsis sp. NPDC051071. The sequence continues at coordinate 92,508 of NZ_JBFBBY010000006.1, forward strand.
AGACGATGTCATCTACGAGGTCCTCGAACCCGTATGCGGCCTGCTCCCGTTCCCGGGCGCCGACGAAGCTGTTGCTCAGGATGCCGGTCCGATAGCGCGGGCGCAGCCCCCGGCAATACTTGATCAACTCGAGATTGCCGGTGCCCAGATACTGCTCCCAGAAATCCGCCATGATTCCATCGGCCTGGTCCCTGGCAACGCTGAGTCGATCGCTGATCGCCTGACGCACCTCGTCCTCGGTGGCCTCGCCAATGGCCCCGGCTGTCCAGACGTCCGCCAGTCGTCGGCCGACCTCACCCTCTACGAGACCGAGCCTGGCCTCCCACCGCCTGCCGACTCCAAGGTCGGGCGCGATCTCCAGTACGTCGCCGATGTCGAACACCACCGCACGAATCGCCATGATGGCTACCCTATCGGCCGCAGACCCAAACACGGAGGATAACAGTCTACGAACACCTCGCCAAGAACCCTGACTCCGCACCATTCGGACGGTTTGAATATCTGACGTCACCATTTTCTTCGACGAAGCTCTCGTCCGCACGTATCGAGCATTCCTCGACCGCCGCCGAGCTGCCCGGCCCGAGGCTGAGTACCGGGAACCGACTGAGGAAAGATGGACAGAGTTCCAGGAACATTTTTAGACCCGCAAGCTCGAGTTGGGTGAGTACGGGCGACCGTATGGCACGCCGTGCAAGCACGAACATATCCCGTTGACCGAAATAGCGTGGGACGTTCGAGGGCTCTCTCGATGTCAACGGATAGTGACTGTCCAGCCTGTCGCGGCTTTCCCCAAAGCAAGAGGCCCTGCGCGTAGCAGCTGGATCTGCTGTCATCTCGTGCGTCGATCACGGCGGCGCGCGGAGGTATGGATGGCAGAGCACGGCACAACGGTGCGGGATGTCGCGAACCTGGTGGTGCCCAGGGTCGGCCGGGTGGAGGAGACCGGCGACAGGTCGATGCCGTTCCGGCTCCTTAATGGACAGGGTGTGGAAGCGGCCGCGGTTACCAAGTTCCTGCACCACATACTCGCTGACGACCCCAGCCCAGCATCGCTGCTGTGGCGGCCGCGCCCGCAGCGCGCTCGCTCGATGCATACCCGTTTAACGACACGTTCACCCTCGGCTGCGGCGGTCCCGAACTCGGCAGCCATGTCCCGGTGGCGCCACCACTCCCCCGCGGCACTGACCCCGGAGACACACGCGGAGAAACCGGCACCCCGCTCACGGCGGACACGCTCCTCAGTGGATGGGCCACCATCGGCGGATCCCGGGCCTACTGCGTCCTCGTCGTCGACCAGAACCACATCGTCATCGGCGGCGGCCTCATCGGCCTGCCCGGTTCAGTGGCCAAGACGAACACCGCAGCACCTGAAGGAATGGCCTGGCAAGCCATCGCCCCGGCCGGAGCCACGATCGGAGGAGTGATTGCCGTCACGACAGGTAAATCCTACCGACTGCAAGCGCAGGAATGATGACAGGTGAGCGAACGCCGCAGTCATACGCACCTGTCCAGCGCGGTGGTGACGTCACAGGCGCGAACACGTCCGGCTTCCACACGAAGCGCTCGACCTCGGCTGCCACAGCAGTCCAACTCTCACACCAATTTTCCTGGAGCAATCCTGGAGCACGACGTCGGTTACAACAGCCTCCAACGACGCCGAACCGCATCGAACTGAGCACAACTGCGCCAGCCGACCAGCGGATTCTCGATAACCGCAGGTCAGCGTCCTGCCTGAACCTGACTGGCACTGAGGGGGTCAGGATTGCTGTTTTCGCAGGTCAGAAAGCTTCGATCTGAGCGACTCCGCTTCCCCGGAGAGATCCATACTCTGCAGCCAGCTGTCCACGATCAGCATACTGAGTGTTCGCCGGTAGCCACGATCGTCACCGCGCCTCGCACACTCCATCCGGAGACCCCAAACGTCCAGTCAGACCCACAAGGCCCAGGTCGTCGACCTGGCCTTGCGCTCCCTGCTTGGACTCGAACCAAGAACCCTCGCTGACTGGTTCCAGTCGACACCTGGTCTCCGCCCGACGCCGGGCCGTTCGAAGCCAAAGCGGACCACGGTGACACCCGAAGCCCCGAACGATCGAACTCGCCAAACACCAACGCGACGCCGCGCTCATGACTCCATCGGCTACACCACGCTCTGCCTAAAGTGCATCGCCTGACGTGACCGCGTCGGTTCCAAGGGGCGCAGAGCGAGGGGTAAAACCGTGGACGTCACTGGCCTTCTGCTCGAGAACACGGATCACGCCCAGCCGATTTGCGACCACACCCAGCTTGTCCTGCTGTGGAAGCAAAGACTCCGGACCTGCTGAAGTCCCCACCGCAGCGGCGTGACGAGGAAGCAGAAAAGCTGCTACGTCACCAACCGGCCCCGCAGAGCACTTCTCCTGCTATCGAGCACACCGGAGCAAACGGAGACGAAACGGAGCCCAGCCACGATCAAAGCCAAGGCGAAATTGCCGCCTAAGGACCAACATTCCTGCAGGTCAGCAGCGATGTTGATGCTGTGGGCCGGGCCGGGCTCGAAACGACGGCCAAGAGATTATGAGTCCCCTCTGCCGCCGTGTCAGCGAGTGTCGCGCGATGCCGGATTTTGACCATTTGTGCAGGTCAACGCGTACCTCTCGGCCCGTCCGAGTGCCGGGCTGTATCGGGGCGTATCGGGCTCTGCTTCGGCAACGGAGCCCAATCGGAGACGGCTTGAGCGGGCAAGGACTGCGCTCACGGCCACTGCAAACGCATTCTCAGCCAGCGGATTTGACGGGAAGGACTCCGACTGCTTGGAGGAGAGCTGTCAGGTGTAGCTCGACAACGTCACTGGTGCCGGCGACATCGCCGACTGGACATCAGTAAGTGAACAACGACTCTCGCTTGTATATGGACCTCCCTCGCCGAGCGCGCTGAGCGAGGTGACGACGAGTTGATGCGGCCTTCTCAGCCGTAGCTCACCCTGAGGACTGGGCAGCCGTCTCGGACACAGCGTCCCTCAGAAGCGTCCCGGGAGACCCCCGATCCAGCGGTGACGAGCACGCAGACCTCCGACCCAGCCGAGCAGTACCAGAAGCCCCGCTGAACAGGAACTTCGGCGCGATACCAAACCCTGATTCCTAGGAACACTGCGCTGACAGGGCGCAGCACTCTGTCTGCTCAGGGACCCGACGGGCCCGCGCCCGATTCAGGCGAGGGCCGTCGGACCGAAGCATCAGATAGCGGTGACGCGCTGAACCTGCGGACCCTTCTGGCCCTGGCCGATCTCGAATTCCGCCCGCTGCCCTTCATCCAGGGACTTGAAGCCGTTGTCCTGGATCTCCGAGTAGTGCACGAACACGTCCGGCCCGCTACCGTCCTGCTCGATGAAGCCGAAGCCCTTCTCGCTGTTGAACCACTTCACACTGCCCTGAGCCTTACTCTTCTACCTGCTCTTCATCGGAGGAATTGTCAAGACTTGTGGATGGGCTTGTACCGCTGCTCGCTGGTCATCACCTTGTCTCGTCGGGTTGTTCGGCGGGAGGTGGTTGTCGGCGTGGTTGCTTCGGTGAGTGCGGCTAGTACGGCGGTGACAGCGGGCGGGTCGGGTGGGTCGCCGTAGGTGACGGCGTGGATCTGGCGGTAGTGGTCGGTGAGTTCGGTGGCGTGGATGTCGGGCCGGCGGTGGGCTTGGAGCGCGTAGCCGGGCAGGGTGGTGACGCCGATGCCGGCCGCGACGAGGGCTTGTACGACGACCATGTCGTCGCTGTGCGAGGCGATCCGCGGGGTGAAGCCCGCGTGCCGGCACACGGCGGTCAGCTCGGCCTGGCACCGGGCGCAGCCGCCGATCCAGGGGGAGTGGCGGTGGTTCGCGAGGCTGTCGTCGGGGTGCTGGCTGATGAGGTAGATCGGGTCGTCGCCGATGTGCACGGGGCGGAACCCCTCTTCCTCGACCGGGGCGTCGGCGTGGCGGAAGACGAGGGCGACGTCGATCTCGCCGTGCCGCAGCATCTGCAACGCCTCGGCCGGGTGTTGTTCGAACAGGCTCAGCTGGAGTCCCGGATGCGCCCTGGTCAGCGCGGCGGCCGCCTTCGGCACGATCGTGCTCAGTGTGGATGCGTTGGCGGCCAACCGAACCCGCCCCGCCTGCAGGCCGACCTGGGCCGCCAGCTCGGTGGTCGCCGCGTCGACCCGGCCCACGATTTCGGCGGCCCGGTTGGCCAGCAGCCGCCCCTCCGGCGTCAGCCGGATCCCGCGACCGACGCGCTGGACGAGCCGCACGCCGGTGGCCGCTTCCAGGCGGGACAGGTGGTGGCTCACCGACGGTTGGGAGTAGTGCAGCTCCCTCGCCGCCTCGGTCACCGAGCCGTGGCGGGCCACCGCGGCGAGAACCCTGAGGTGGACCAGGTTGAGCATTCATCAAGAGTATCAATAAGTGCCCAGTGGAATTGGCATTAGACGTCATACGACAGCTCCTCCATGCTGATGCCATGACCACAACCACTGGCACGGTGACCTGCGACCTCACCATCTCGATCGACGGGTACGCCGCCGGGCTCAACCAGACCGAGCAGCGCCCGTTCGGCGACGATGGCGGCGACGGCTGGGGCGACAGGCTGCACGCCTGGTACGGCGAAGGCGCTGACGAGCACCCGGCCGAGTTCGCCAGAATGGTGACGGCGAAGGCGTTCATCATGGGGCGCAACATGTTCGGCCCGGTGCGTGGCGAGTGGGAGCGCCAGTGGAACGGGTGGTGGGGCGACAACCCGCCCTACCACGGCCCGGTCTTCGTGCTCACCCACCATCCGCGCGATCCGCAGCCGATGGACGGCGGCAACACGTTCTACTTCGTCACCGACGGGATCCAGGCCGCGTTCGACCGCGCACGCGAGGCGGCCGGGGACGGGGGCATCTCCATCCACGGCGGCGCGACCACCGTCAACCAGTACCTCGCCGCCGGCCTGATCGACGAGATCCGGCTGCACGTCGCCCCGCTCATGCTCGGCGCCGGCACGCGACTGTTCGACGGCGTCCCGCCGCTGAACCTCGAGCAGGTGGAGTCGCGCGCGGCGAAGTCGGTCACGCACCTGGTCTACCGCGTCCTGCACTGAACTCTTCGAGGGAGATCACCATGACACTCGACGGCGCCCTGCGCACCTTCATCGACGACGTGGAACACGTGGTCGGCAGCACCGACGACGAGCACGAGATCACCGAGCGGCTCGCGGAGCGGTTGTCCGCCCTGCTGGCCAGCGACTACCGGCTCCCACCAGAGGTGACCCGGCCCTCGAGCGAGCATCATGTCAACTACCCGCTCCACATCGCTCCCGACAACAGCTGGTCCTTGGCCTCCGTCGTCTGGAACCCAGGTCAACGCACACCGGTGCACGGACATGAGACATGGGGCGTCGTCGGCATCTATGCGGGAGCCGAACGCGAGCTCCGCTACGCCAAACCCACGGCCGCCGAGGCAGGCAGACCCCTCACACCAGCCGGTGAGCACGTGTGGGAGCGCGGACAAGTCACCGTGTGCTGTACCACCAACGACGACGTCCACGCCGTCGCAGCCGACGGCAACGTACCCACCGTCGGGATCCACATCTACGGAGCCAACATCGGCACCCTGGAACGGCGGTTGTACGACCCGGTGACTGGAGCAGTCCGATGGTTCGTGTCAGGCTGGAACGCCCTGCAGTAGACCTTTAGGCTGCTGTGGGTGAGGGCCGCGAGCGGCCGCAGCGACGAGCGAGCAGGCCGCGGCGGCCGGTGACATCGTCGTGGTCGCAGTGCCGGTCAAGGCGTTCCCCAACCTGCCAGCGGCGCCATTGGCCGGAAAGACGATCATCGACACGTGCAACTACGGCCCCGAGCGTGACAACCCGGACGCCCTGCTCGTGAAGGCGTTCAACAACATCTACTACAAACATCTGCTCTCACTCGCTCGCCCGGCAGGAGCGGCCGGCCGCTCGTACCTGCCGATCGCCGGGGACTCCGAGCGGGCGAAGGCGTCGGTGAGCGGCTTCATCGCTTCCATCGGATACAACGTCGTGGACGCGGGACGGCTGGCCGACAGCTGGCGGCAGGCGACAGCACTCCGGTCTGGGGGACCCCTACGGGACGTACTCGAACGAGAAGGGTCAGCCGGTCAGCGAAGACGCCATCCGCGCGGCCCTGGCTACCGCAACGCGGTAACCGCAAGGTGGGGCCGCGCGGAAAGCGTCTGGTCCCAAGGGCGGCGAGTTTGGCCCGGCACCGGCGACCGGACCATCTCTGCTCGGTCGTGATGTGTTCGGTGGCCGCAATCACTGTCAGCCGCGAGGAGGCGCCACAGGAAAAACGGCAGGCGGCGATGGCGCGGGGACAGCGAGCCGCCTGTGCCTCAAAGATCAACTCGTCACGCAAGCGGATCCCCGTGGGGGCGCGCATGACGATGGATCCCGGGCCCGGCGGCTACCGCTCCGGCCTCGCCGAACTCGGCGTCGTCTTTCCGGCCGACGAGGCATGATCGGGTCGTCATTGGCCTCCCACCGGAACGGGAGCAGACCCGGTGGTTCCGCGGTCATCGCTGGGCTGCCGAGGAGGTGACGCGGGGATGGCGTTGTCGATGAGGACGGCGGCCACGGCGGCGGCGGTGGGGAAGGATTCGCTGTTGAGGACTCGGGTGCGGGCCGAGGCGCCGTCGATGAGCAGCGCCAGTTGTTCGCCGAGTTGTTCGGGGTTGGCGGCGCCGGCTTCGCGGGCGGTTTCGGTCAGCCGCGCGGCGATGGCGGTCTTGTAGTCGCGCGCGTACTGGGATGCGGGGTGTTGGGGGTCGTGGAGTTCGACGGCCGCCGCGATGTAGGGGCACAGGGGCGTGGACGCGGGTATCTCGAAGGCGGCGAGGAGTCGTTCGCGGGGTGTGAGGTCGGTGCGGTCGAACACTCCGGGCATGACGTCGGGATCGAATCGACGCAGGTATTCGGCGACGAGTTCGTCTTTGCTGGTGAAGTGCTGGTAGGCCGTGCGCTTGGACACCTGGGCCGCGGCGCAGAGTTGGTCCATGCCGGTGCGGTTGATGCCCTGATCGCGGAACAGTTGCTGTGACGCGCTGAGGATGCGCTCGCGCGCGCCCCTGCCGCGGCGCCGGCCCTGGGGGCCCTTCTCCAACTCCGTCATACCTCCAGTATAGGGCGTTCGGTACCGACCGGTGTACGTAGCTTGCGCCCCCACCCGGCCATCGAGTACGTTACGTACACAGCCCGGTGTACGTAAGAGCCGAAGTGATTCGGATATCCATCAATCGAACGGAGCGATCGTGGGAAAGCTCGATGGCAAGGTAGCGGTGATCACCGGCGGATCCACCGGCATGGCACTGGCCGGCGCCAAACTATTCGTCGAGGAAGGAGCGCACGTCTTCATCCAGGCCCGGCGACAGGAAGCATTGGACGACGCCGTCAAGCTGATCGGCCGCAACGTCACCGCCGTCCAGGGTGACGCGGCCGAACTGGACGACCTGGACCGCTTGTACCACACCGTAAAGCGGGAAAGGGCTCGATCGACGTGCTGTGGACCAGCGCCGGGATGGGCGAACCGGCTGTCCTCGGCGAGATCACCGAGGAACAGTTCCACCGTGCCTTCTGGCTCAACGCGCGCGGCACCCTGTTCACCGTGCAGAAGGCACTGCCGCTGATCAACGACAACGGCTCGATCTTCATGACCGGATCCAACGCCTCCCTCGGCGCCTTCCCCGGCTGGAGCCTCTACGCGGGAAGCAAAGCCGTCCAGCAGGCCTGGGCCCGGGTCTGGCTCAACGAACTGCGCGACCGCAAGATCCGGGTCAACGTCTTGACCCCCGGCCAGGTCGCCACCGCCAAACAGGAAGAACTGTTCGACGAGGCGACCAAGGCCGCATTCGAGTCCCTCATCCCCCGCGGAAAAATGGGCCGCCCCGAAGAAATCGCCACCGTCGCGCTGTTCCTCGCCTCCGACGACTCCAGCTACGTCAACGGCCTGGAACTGGTCACCGACGGCGGCACCACCGCCATCTGAACCACACCAAGAATGCCGCGGGCACACCCCGCAACAACCCAGTCGCCACAACGAGCTGATCTCGAACGCGGACATCCGCAACACGCCAAAGTGTTGCGCGGGCGTCGAATTCGCGTGCTGTCGATCATTCGCGGACACCGGTCGGTGTCTACAGGTGAAACAGTGTCATGCAGCCCTGGGAACTGCGCGCCAAAAGAGAGTAACGATCTCGGGATACCCTCGTCCCATGTCCCTGACCTGACCCCCTCTTTTTTGGGAATGGCGGCAGGTTCACGCATTCCAATCTACCGGCGGAAGACGAGCCGGAGGTGCCGGGAAAGGCGCGGCAGCTGGCCCGGAAACGTCGCGGCCGACGCCCTGCACCCGACCCGGTACGAACGAGACAGAGCGACACCTCCAGAATAGGAAGAGAGCACACCTCATGAGCAGTATCACCATCATCGGCACGGGGAACATGGCCCGTACCATCGGCACACTCGCGGTGGCGGGCGGCAACACCGTCGAGGTCATGGGCCGCGATCAGTCCAAGGCCAATGACCTGGCCAACGCTTTGGGCGACGGCGCGACGGCGGGCAACTGGGGCGCCGTCCCGGCCGGGGACATCGTCATCACGGCTCTGTTGTACGCCGGTGTCGTTCCGGTCGTCGCCGAGTACGGAGACGCCCTCGCGGGCAAGGTCATCGTCGACATCAGCAACCCCTTCAACGCCACGTTCGACGGACTGGCCCACCGCGAGGAGACCTCGATCGCGCAGGAAGTCGCCAAGGTGGCCCCGGCCAGTGCCAGCGTGGTGAAGGCCTTCAACACCATTTTCCGTAATGTCCTGGAGAAGGGCAGGCCCAACGTCTTCATCGCCGGCGACAATGTGCAGGCCAAGGCGGGCGTGGCGGCATTCGTCGAGAGCCTCGGGTTGCGCCCGCTGGACGTCGGTGGCCTGAAAATGGCGCACTGGCTGGAAGGAATGGGTCTGGTGACGGTGGCCCTCGCCGGCAACGGGGTTGGCCACTGGGACTTCGCCCTCGGCGTCAACGAATTCACCGGCTGAGCCCCCGGGGCCGAGCAGTCGGCGAACAGGGCGCCGTGCGCCCTGACAATGGTTGATGGATCACCGATTCGCTGATGTCGGATATCAATGTTGGCAAACGATCCTGCCCGAGGAGACTCTCGCAATGAAGCTCGGTTTCGTGATTCCCATTGTCGGGCCCGCCGTCAGCGACGCCCCCCGCCCTGAGCGCGTTCTGCCGCGGACTCGAGGACCTTGGCTACGACACCCTGTGGGTCGGCGATCGCCTGGTCACGCCGGTCGATGTGGACAGCAGCTATCTGGCCCGGGGGCCGCAGATGACCCGCTCCCTCGATCCGGTGCTGCTGTGGACCCGTCGCCGCGGCGGCGACCAGCCGGATGCGCCTGAACGCCAGCACGCTCAGCACGTTCTACTACGAGCCGCCGCACTTGGCCCGGCTGCTGACCACGCTCGACGTGCTCAGCGACGGCCGCCTTGGCGTTGGTGTGGGGCTGGGGTGGATGAAGCAGGAATACGACACCGCCCGCAACGCGGACTGGCACCGGCGCGGCAAGATGCTCGATGACATGCTGGCGTTCCTGCACGCGTGATGGACGACCAATCCCGTGTCCTGGGACAGCGAGTTCTTCACCTTGCCACCGGTCCACGCCGGCCTGCGTCCGGTCCAGGCGGGCGGGCCACCCATCTGGATCGGCGGTGCCAGCGAGGCCGCGATGCGCCGAGTCGGCCGCAACGGGGTCGGCTGGCTCGGGGTCGACGGGCCGGCGCCCGCCGCGTCGATCAACAGTCAGGACGAGGGCGCCAACCGCCTGTGGTCGATCGCGCGCCGAGCGGCGCAGGACGCCGGCCGCGATCCCGACGCACTGAAGACGGCCATGCGGAACAACCTCGAACCGGGCACGTCCGTCGGCTCGCTCGCGGACAAGTTGCAGCGGTACGCCGAGTCGGGTGTTGATGAAGCGTACTTCGATGCCTTCGCGGTGTTCACCAGCCTTGACCAGGTGTTCGACTTCGCCGGCCAGGTGATCGCGCGTACCGGCCGGTTGTGACCACCGAAGAAACGACGGAATCGCCTGCCACGGAACGCATCGACCCGCGTGGTGTGCGATCCGACTGGACAGCCCTGCACCTCCGAGCCCCAGCCGATCAGCGCCGCCGAGTACGGCACCCCATCCAGCGCCTTCTCCAGGACCTGAGCGACGACCTCGGTATAGAACAACTCGGACCGGTCTGGGAGTTCATCACCAAAGCCGTTATCGGAGGCTCGTTAGCATTATCGCAATCCTTGGCCAGCTGTTCCGACAGTAGGCGCATCTCGTTGCGCAGCGCGATGCCCTTAAGGTCGATCGCATACCCGAGTTCCTTGTATGTGACGATGGATCGTCTCACTGCGGCCATGATCAACGCGGTTCTAGCCGGTAAGACGAGGAGGTCTCTGTTCTCTCTGCCCATGGTCGTATAGTCGGCGAAGCAACCGTTTGCGTCTCCCAGCGCATGACCTTGGCCTGGCGAACGTCCTGTCATGCCGATGAGCGGAATAACAAACGTGGATGGTCAGCCAGCGCGCCGGAGGTTCTGATGAGGGGTCGGTGAGCAGCGGCCGTGGTACTCACCCTGGCGTTTTGAAGCTGTAAGTATTTCTGCTGCCCAGGACGATCAAGCGGTCTCCGGTCTCGGTGAACCAGCAGACGATTACCGGTTCATCGATGGCTACCGTGCAGAGCTGGTCGAAGGTGCACAGGTCGTACGCGGTGATATGACCTTCTTCTGTTGTCGTGATCATGACTGCCCGATCCGGGCTTATGGCCAGAGCGCGGGGTTTCGGCCACGAAAGTTCGCGGACGAGTGCGCGACCTGGAACAGTTCGCAGCTCCAGGCGCTCGTCCGGCCTGCCGAAGACCTTACGGGCAACGTGAGGCAGGACTCCGAAGTCGCTGCACGCCTGCGCGCTGCTCATGACCCACGCAAACTTCTCGGAAACGTTGGCTTCGACAGCAACCAGGCCGTTGACGCTCATCGCGATGAGGGTGTGATCGTCACGTGCTTCCAGTGATGTGCTGGCGGCGACCCGAGCACCGGAAGACAACGAGCTGATCTTGATCTCGGGTGGCGGTTCGGAACGACGGAAGTCCTCACTGTGGGCAGGCGGCGGGCTGGTGGCGTCCCCGCTGAACAAGCGGACGGTGGAATCGACGGATGCCACGGCGAGCACGCATCCGTCAGCGCTCCAGGCAAGATCGGTCACCGCATTCCCGGAGTCGACGAGCATGGTCCAGTGTTTCTGAGCAGGCCACCACCAAGCCACGGTGCCGCCGCTATCTCCATTGCCTGCGATGGCGAGCAGTGCGCCGTCCGGTCTCCAAGCGAGGCTGGTGACCGAGCCGCAAATCCCAAAAGTGGTGAACTCACTCAGCACTCGTTGGCCTGTCACCGCGTCCAAGACGACGACCGCAAAGTCCATTCCGATCGCGATCAGGTGCCCGTCGGGGCTCCATGCGACCGTGCGCATGACCATCTCGTCAGCCGGGGTTTCGAACCAGAGCTCTCGGGGATGGGCCGGAGAAGTCGGATCAGCCCAGACGTAGACGGCGTCGCGCGAGATTCCGACGAGGCCGGCGTCCGGGTGCCAGCTCAGGGCGCGGGCCCCGATGGGGTGGGTCTGGGTCGGTGAGGTGCTTGGCTCTGCTCGAGGTCTCCAGATCCGCAAGCACCCACCTCCGGCGACCGCGAGGAGCTCCGAGTCGGCGCTCCAATGCAGGTAGGCCATGCCTTCGAAGTACATGTCGATTCCGGACAGGTGATCGATCGAGATCACCGACCCGTCTCGGGTGTCCGTGACCACGGTGCGAAAAAGCCACTTAGGTGCGGTGGCGGGGCGTCCTCGACCGGAAATCGGGTGATCGTGGACGAGTTGGGCGAGCAGCCGCCCATCCGGGCTGAGACGGGAACGGAGGACGAGATGCTCGGACACTTCGACCGCCGATTGAGTCCGTCCAGTCCCGCAATCCCACACGCGCAGTGTGCCGTCGTCGCCGCCGACCGTGGCTACCGTCTCGTTCGTCATCCACTGCACCGACGACACCAGGCCATGGTGACCGACGAGCGAACGCAGCAGACCGGTGCTGCTGGTCGTCGGCAGCGGCCGGTCCGGCCGCAGGGACCAGGCAGGTAGTGCCTCCTCCAGGTGGGTGACGGTCACGTGACCGAACAGGTGGCAGTACAGGCTCAGCGCCGAATCGGTGGTGTGGAGAAGGTGGCTGTGCGCTCTCAAGATCGTCAGCAATGACGCGTGTGCTGAAGAGTCCGCCTCGGTCGTCAGGTAGGCGGACACATCAGCCTCGGCCGCGTGGACCCCGTCCGAGTCGATGCGGCGGGCCAGGTAGCGCAGGTCGAGACACAGTGCTGCCAGCTCACCGGCCAATCCGGCACTGAGCAGGTGGTGGGCTAGTTGCTGCCGGACGACGTCGTCAGCGTGGTGCCAACCGTCCGGCGGGCGGACGGCATCCAGCAGGCGTCGGCTGACATCGCGAACTTGTTCCGGGTGCGTACGACGCAGGTGATCGCCGATGACGTCGTGCAGACGCACGCCGTCCTCGGCTAGCTCGACGACCAGGGAATGGCGGAAGAACCGGTCGCACTCGCTGGTCATCATCACCGTGTCCAAGTCCCAAAGCGCGGAGAGCAGGCCGTAGGGCACCGGCAGCCGCTCGGGAAACGCAATCAGCGTGAGGTACCGCTCCAGCGACGCCTCGCCAAAAGGAGAGGTCGCGACCAACTCGTGGAGACTCAACTGGAGGGTCGCGCCGATCTTCGGACCGCTGTCATTGTCAGTGAGGTCGTCGAGCAGCCCGACCCCGGAGCGAGTCAGCACGGCATCCAATTCCTGGAAAGCCAGAGCGACTGGCATTCGTCGGCGCACGTGGCCAGTCAGCACACCGTTGAGCAAGGACAGCGCCAGTGGCCACCGGCCCACTCTGTCCAACAAGGCTGCTGGCGGCTCGACAGACGAGTCGACGTCCCGGCACAGCAAAGACGCGGCTTCCGCGACGGTCATAGCCTCGACATCCAGTTCGCAGCCTCGCACGAGTCCCCGGCGTCTGGTTGTCACTAGACGCATGCAATGCGGACCACCTACCAGGAACGGCTCCAGGTCGGCCCGTTTAACCAACCCGTCGACCACGAGCAGCATTCGTCGTTTACCCAGCGCTGCGGCAAAGGCCTCCGTCGCGCCTTCGACCGAAGCAGGCCGCACCCGGTCACGGCCCGTCAGCACAGCCGTCGCGGCACCCAGGAGATCGATCAGAACCGACTCGTTGGTATCGCTGTTCAGGCGGAACCAGTAGACACCGTCCCGGAAATGCTGCTGCGTCTGTGCGCACGCCCACGACGCCAGCGTTGTCTTACCAAAACCCCCGGCACCGACCAACCCCACCAGACCTTGATCCCCGGCAGTCAGCTCAGCGAGCAACCGGGCCCCCAACTCTGGACGGTCGACCACCTGATCCAAGCCTGTGACTTTGACGCCTGACGGTCTGGTGCCGTAGCCATCCGCGCCGGCCCTCAGAGCGCCGGCGATTCCACTGATGAAAGATTTGACCTGGCCGTAGACGACGTCGCCGCGCTCGGCTGGTTTGCAGATGTCGATATGGTTCGCGTCCACCGGAATGGGTGTCTGACCCGGGATGGCGGGGTCGGCCGAGCCCGCATCGACCACCTGCACACCCCTGGTCGACTGAGCCTCGTAGAACATCTTGTGCTTGATATTCGTTGTCGGGGCCACCGTCCAGTTGCGGTACCTGGTGTTGAGCTGCCGAAGATGCGCGCTATTACGTTCCAGGGCGTCGACCGCCGGCGTCTTGCGGTAGGCGACGGCCAACGCCTTGACGATGGCCATGGTGACGATGTCGGACCCGTTATGAGGGGTCGCCAGGAACACCACGCCTCGAGTGGCGGTGGCGAACTCGGTGTAGTCGGCGCGACCGTCGGCCGCGTGCAGCAGCATCTCTTTGACCACCAGCCCACCCATGCTGTGGGTGATGAAACACAGCGGACGCTGCCCGATCCCGTGATTTTCCAGGTGAGCCAGCAGGTTGATCGCCCGGTCCTGAATCGGCATCGCGTGACCCAACCAGCGGCTCGATGCCGCGTCATACCCCAGCGACCACACCGCCAGTCCCTCGATGTCCCGCCCAAGCCACTCCGGCCAGAACGAACCTTTCCGCTTCGTCGACCAGCTCTTATAGGCATCGCCGTCAAGGCCGTGCACGAAAACGACGTCCAACACCGGGTTCTCGCTCGCAATCACCTCGACGAGCTCGGTCACCGCTTGCCCCCACAGCGATCTCGGGCCACCCACCGCGACCTCGGCTTAGGTGAACTGTCGCCTGGCACCGCAGCCGCGTTACACACCCGGCCACCGTCCGTAAGCATCCGCTCGTGCCGCGTTGGGGGTGCTTCTTCGGTTCGCAGGCGGATCGCTCCCGGCGTGGCTCAGTTGCTGGGATTGATCCGGCTGGCGTGTTATCGGGCCGATCCGATGGCGGGCATCCCGAGGTCGACCTGGCGGGGTTATGCGGGTGAGCCGCAGCGCGTCGGCGCGCTTGTCGCGCAAGCACTGAAGGGTTCGGGCAATCCCCTCGCTTTCACCCAGCCAGCTCTCGGAGGCGGCGCGTGCTTTCCGGTCTTCCAAGTCGGACTTCAATTCGTTGAGCCGGGGCAGCATCTTCGGGTTTACGTGAAATTGTGCGCACCATAAACAAGCGTGCTCGTGCTGGCACTCGTCCCGTATGGGCGGCCGCAGGACCCGAGCTCCACTTTGCGTTTGTCAAAATGCCCCTCGCATTCTTGCCATCCCTCCTCGGTGGCCGGGCGGTATTCTTCCTCGGGGCGCGTGGCTCGTCGGCGGACCAGGAAGTCCTGAACGTGCCTGATCACGGCTTCCTCGAAGACCGCGACATACCCTCGGGTGGGTTGAATATTCAAATGCCCGAGCAATGCCGCGCCAATATGAATGGGCAGCCCATTGTTCACCAGGTCCGTGGCGAGGAGCCTTCGGAAATCATGGTGCGTGAAATGTAGACCGCGGAATGCTGGATTCGTCTCGCCGAGGCTCTGGCATTGCTTCCGCAGGTTGTTCAAGATGGTGGCTGTGCTGGTGACCTTGCGGACACCGCCGATCTGACGCTGGAACGGCCGAACTCCGCAGCCATGATACCGGCCGTGCCTTGACGATCCGGGACCTGCGGCCATGGCAGCGGCTGCACAACATCCTGTGGGAAGGTCAAATCTGGGGCTTCCCGCCGTTCGGATCCGATTCGCCGATGGTGTGCCTGTCGGAACGCCCGCTGGAGCATCAGCGTTGGCTGCTGTTGCATCGTTACATGCCGCCGTGGGGGCTGCTGCTGCGCTGGCAGGCCGTGTACGACTCGGCGGCGGGCCCCGTCTGGTACACCCCCACCGAGCAACTGGCGACGCTGCCAGGCCCGGGGCTGACCGCTTGTGCAACGCACGTGTCCACGCGTGCAATGCCGGTTCCCATCGGCGTGCGCAGGCGGTCAAGCTCGGTCCATGACGAAGCTGACCCCGGAGCAGATCGCCCGGCACGCCCACGACGCCGGCTTTCGCGGTGAAGGGCTGACCACGGCGGTGGCGGTCGCGCTCGCCGAATCCGGCGGGAACACCCGCGCCCACAACGCCACCCCGCCCGACAACTCCTACGGGCTCTGGCAGATCAACATGCTGGGCGGCATGGGGCCAGAACGGCGGAGGCAGTTCGACCTGGGATCGAACTCCGAACTGTTCGATCCCGCCACCAACGCCAAGGCGGCCAACAAAATTTCGCATGACGGCCGGTCATGGACACCGTGGTCGACCTTCACCAACGGAGCCTACCGCTGTTATCTGCCCGCGGCCCGCAAAGCCGCCGAAGCCCTCCGGAAGCGCCCCGATGGCAGTGACGCCCCCGCCGGTGGCGGCCTCGGCCGGATCCGGGTCGACGGGGAGATCCTGAACGGTTTCGTGCGGCGTACCCGCCGAGTCGGCGACGCGCTCACCGCCGCGTCGGGCAACCAGGTCAAGGACGTCCGGTCGATCGCCGACGACAGTTTCGGCCGGATCGGCAAGGAGTCCGGGTTCGCCGACGCGCTCGGTGACTTCGGCGCCGCCCTGCAAAGCCAGGTCAAGGCGGTCGGGGTGTCCGCCGACCGGCTCGCGAACGCCGCCGCAAAGGCCCAGAAGGCCTATCACGACCGCGATTCCTCAGCCGCGGTAAGCCTGCACCGGCTTTCCTGACAACGTTGGAGACTCCATGGACACCTTGGCCACGGCACGGGGCTTCGCCTCGGACATCCTGGCACACCGGAACAAGCTCGCGGGCAAGGCCGAAGACGCAGCCCGCGTCCAATTCGCCCTGCACCAGATTTCGCGGACGCTGCACGATCAGCACGCCGTGCATAAGAAGGAGACCGACGTCGTCCTCGCCCACTGGGAAGGCAAGGCGTCGGACGAGTTCGAGCGCGTCACCAGGCGGCTGCGCGAGGACATCCGCACCACCGCCGAGGCGGGCACCGACGCCGAACGGATCGTCGGCCGCGTCGTGTCCAGTGTGGACGGTGGGCACACCGCGGTCCAGAGGCTCGCCGACGAGTACATCGCCAAGGCCAAGAAGCTCCTCGACGACGCCGCCAGGGTGACTGGCCCGGGGTCGCGCGCCGCACTGGCCACCGCGATCGCCGCGGCCGCCGATCTCGCGCCGCGCTACACCCAACAGTCGGCGGCGACACTGCGCAAGGTGAACGGTGAACTCACCGACGCCGCGAAACGCTTACGAGCGCTCTGCAAGGAACTCCGGCACGACGGGGTCGCCGAGCGGAAGGTCCCGGAGCGGCCGGACCACTCCCCCAGCGCCGGCAGGCCTGGCCGGACCGACCCGGCCAAGGCGTCCTCCCGGCGGGAGAAGGTCGTTTCCTCGGCGCGCAAGGAACTCGGCACGCGCGAGAATCCTCCCGGCAGCAACCGGAATCCCTACGGCCCGACGGCGCCGTGGTGCTCGTCGTTCGCCACCGCGATGTGGCGCAAGGCTGGGGTGGACATCCCGATCACGCCGTTCACCGGGGACGTTTACCGCTGGGGACAACGCCACGGGAAGGCGTACGGCCGGAACTCCCTGCACGAGGCGAGACCCGGCGACGTGCTGCTGTTCGGGACCGGGCCACAAAGTTCGTCGACGAGCACGCACATCGGCATCGTGGAGAAGGTGGAAGGCAACAAGGTGACGTTGATCGAAGGCAATTCGGGCGACTCCGTCCGCCGCAACACCCATCCGTTGTCGGGTTCGACGTTCTACGGCGGGGTGCGCCCGTGACCACTGGGAAGGCACGCGACCGGGTGGTCACGGTCGAGGTCGAGCCCGGTGGGGCGCTGCGGGAGCTGCGGATCGAAGAGGCCGCGCTGCGACTGGATCCCAGCGAACTCTCCCGGCGGATCCTCGGTCTCGTGGAGCGGGCGACCGCCCAGGCATGCAAGCGGCTTGGCATGGACGGCGCCACGGCGGACGTGCTGGGGCTCGCGCCGAGCGCCGAAGTGGCCGATGCGATCGAAGAGACGACTCCGGACACGTGGAGCGTGCAGTGACCGACGAACGCAGTGTCGAGCAACTACTCGAAGACGCGGATACGCCGGACACCGACTATCATGGCAGGCTGGCGGCGGTGACCGGTGAGGCCCGCTCCGGCGGAGTCACGGTGACCGTCGATCTGTACGGGAAACCGATCGGTCTCCACTTCGATCGCGACGCGCTTTCCCTGCGGGCGAGTGAGCTTTCCGCGTTGATCATCCGTCTCGCCAGGGAGGCGTCCGCGGTGGCGCTCGACGCCGGCGAGTCCGTTGTGGACGACATCACTGACGCCTTCGCCTTGACCGCCTGGCGTTCCCGGTCATGAGACGTCTTCGATCAGCGCGCCGAGTCGCTCGGCGAGCCGGTCGGCGTCGGCCGGGGTGACCATCACCCACGGCTCGCCGCCGACGTTCTCGTGGGTGACGACGTAACGGCCCGCTTCGGTGTCGAACCAGCTCAGCACCGGGCTCCGGCCGCGGATGCCGTTGGCCGCGAGCTGTCCGGCGCCGTACCGGGCGGCGGTCACCATGGTCGCCAGCGGCCGCACGCTCCGCCCGGTGATCCCGGCTCCGGCCAGCGCGCGTTCGAACCCGTCGTAACCGGCTTTCGCGTAGCCGTCCATGGCCGCGGAAAAGGCGGCTCGCGGCAGGCGGATCTGTTCGCCAGGGCCCGGCACGCCGTCGCCGAGCATCCGGCCGACGGTGGGCATCAGATCGACCGCGCGCATCGGCTCGAGAACCAGGTCCTTGTCATCGAGCACCGCCAGCACGCCGTGGGCACCGCGGACGGCGGCAAGCATCCGCCACGGCTGTTCGCCGAGCACCAGCGCGTCCACCGACAGCGCGGGTGAGCCCAGCAGGACGAACAGGTCCTCCAGCGCGGGATCGAGGTCGTCACCGCTGGTGAAACCGGCCTCGGCAAGCCTCGCGAAGACGCGTTCGCCAAGGTCGCCCCGTTCGTCCATGGTTTCGCCGTGTGAAGCCACTTCGAGTGGATACGGCAGGTCACCGTTTCCGAGATCCGCCCACAGCAGATCGAATTCCAGATGTGACAGGACGATGCCCGCCGAACTACCCGAACGCCGTGCCATGGTCCCCCTCCCCTAGTGCCGCCGTGCAGGCGGGCACGATAGCGATCGAATGGCGAGAATGAACACCGCAATCCCGACGAATCCGCGAATGGTGCCCATGACCGAACCCGAAGTCGCGACCGGACAGCTCATCGTCCGTGCCTCCGGTGCCGCGGCCGCGCGCGCGGCCATCCTCGGCGACCGCCGGGCGGACACCGACGGCATCCAGCTTCTTCTGCGGTGCACGATCCCGCGCGCGGTCGCCGAGGACGGCGCGAAACTCGGCTTCGCGGGCTGTGTCCTGCACGTCGTGCCGGTCGGCGAGCACGACGCCGAGGCACCGGGCAGGCGGGGAGTCGTCATGCTGACCGTTCCGGCGACGGAACTGTCGTTGTCCTTCACCGAATTGCGACCGCTGATGTTCCGCCCGGTGGACGTCGAGGCGCCGCTGCGCGCGCTGGTCTCCAGCGCGATCGCCCACGTCCTCGCCGCCGGCCCGGCGCTCGATCCGCACGGGCTCGCCCACCACCTGCGCGGACTCGCGGAGCTGGTGCTGCGCAGCGTGCTGTGGGCCGAGCTCGACCGTGCCGACGCGCTCGCGACCCGCCGTCGCGAGGCGGTGCGGTACATGCGCGGTCATCTCACCGACCCGGCGCTGGGTGCCGATCAGGTGGCCGAGGCCCTCTACATCTCGCGACGGCGGTTGTATCAGCTGTTCGACGACGGGCAGGGTATCTCCGAACGGATCAAGGGACTGCGGGTCGAGCGGGCGAAGACCTTGCTGGCGGATCCGGCGAAGGCCGGGCGGGGAATCGCCGAAATCGCCAAAGACTGCGGATTCACCAGTGCCGCGCACTTCTCGCGCACCTTTCGGAAGGCGGTCGGAAAGACACCTCGTGAATTCAGGGAACGCGCGTTGGCTCGCTGAGATCCACCCCCGCGACGAGCGCGCCCGCGAGCGCGGCGACGTCCAGCCAGCCACGACCGCCGGGTGAGTGCAAGGTGAACACCGCGACCCGCGGGCGCCCCGGATCGAGCACGACGGCCTGGAGCTGTGCTCCGGCGGCGGGACCGTCGACGGCGATCCGCTCGACGATCACCACCGGATAACCGCGGGCGGTCGTCGCCGTGCTGACCTCGCGGATCCCCGGTGTGGTGTCGGCTGCGAACCAGCTCAGCCCGGCGGCGGCCTCGACACTCAGCGGCCGCTCGACCGGGACCGACCCGGCGATCAACAAGGCCGGGTCGGCGTCGCGATGTTCGGCGACCGCCAGCAAGCCCGCACGATGCTCGTGGGCGCGTTCGGCCGCCTGGATCACGGCGGCCTCCAGCCCGAAATCGCGTTCGGCGTCGGGGCCACGGAGCCGGATCAGCAGTGTGCGCAGTTCGGCGATGGTCCGATCGACCGACGCGAGGGAGACCGGGGTGATCCCCGGGACGGCGGTGAGTTTCACCGGCCACCCAGTGCCACGGCCGAGGCGAAGACACCCACGGCTCCGGCGGGCGGGGTGACGGCCGCACCAGGGGCACGGGCCAGCGATGCCGCCAATTCCCTGCCCAGCGCGGAAAACCGGGCCATGCCGCCGGTGATCTCGGCGAACAGCGACGCGCCGTCCGGCGCCTCGCCCAAGGCCGTGCCTGACTCGCCGAGCGCCCTCAGCCGCTCTTCGACCCGGGCCGCGTCGGCGCGATGAGCCGTTTCCAGGGCACGGGCCTGCTCCAAAATCCGGTCGAGCTCGCGCTGCAGGGCTTCGTGGCGCGCCTTCGCCACGGTGAGATCGGCTTGTGCCGTGGCCGCTGCCGCGCCGCTGGCGAACTGGACGGCCGTCTCCGTGACTTCGACGGCGTCCGCGACGTCGGTGAGCGCGCGCCGCAGGACCACCGCGCGCCGATCGAGCTGCTCGGCTCGCCGTACTCCGGCCACGACGGTGCCGGCCCACTCGGTGAGGATCCCGGCCGACGCGCGCAACACGGCGGGCGCGGGTTCGAGCGCCGTCCTCGCCGCGGCGGCACGGGCGGCGACGCTTCCGGCGGCGTCGCCCTCCCACTCCCGCGGCACGTCGATCCGCGCCGCGGCCACCGCATCGAGGTGCTCGGCCGCGTCCGTGCACTTCCCGGCGGCGGCCGCCACGGCGTCCGCGTCGCCCGGAACCGGATCGAAACCGAGGCCTCCGAACCCGGGCATCACGAGCCTCCGTCCGCGCGCCGCAGTGTCTCGACGGCGTCGTCATCCGTGTCCTCGTAGGCCTTCGCCGCCGCCCGGACCCCGGACGCGGCGCGGGCGACCTCGGCGTGCGCGGCGCCGATCGAGTCCGCCCATGGCCCGATCAGCCCGTCGAGCGCCGACGCAATCCCGGCCGGTCCCAGATCGCCCGCAGTGAGGCCGTTGCTCAGATCGACGACGGCGCCCAGCTCCTCCGCCACCTCCTCCAGCTGACGCGCGAGGTCGCGCATCAGCTCCGGTTCGGCGCGGTAACCGTTCATTCGCCGAACACCGGCGGATAGGCGGGCGGAAGATCATCGAGCAGGTCGTAACCGCTGCCGTAGCGGTCGCGGTGCTCCTTGTCCTCTTCCCGCTGCGCACCCGACATCGGCGGGTACATGCCGAAACCGGAGCCCCCGGCGCCAACTCGGGCGGCCGCGGTGCCCCGCCCGGAGCCGCCGGCCGGGGCCGGCATGCCGCCGAACCCGCTCCCGGCGCCGCCGGCGAGCCCGCGGCCGTGCTTGACGGCGTCCTCGGCGGAGAGACCAGGCAGAGCCGTGCCGGGTCCGTACCCCGCGCCCTGCCCGGGCCCGGCGACACCGGCCGTACCGCCTCCCGGCAGGTCCCCGACGCCTGCCGAAGCCGCATAGGTGCCTTCTTCGACGGGACTCACGGTTTCCGGACCGTGGACTACCGGTGGCGGCACCGCCGGCGAGGTCGGCCGAGCCGGTGGCGGTTCGGCGGGCGGGCGGTCTCGTGGCGGTGGTCCGGCGGGCGGAGTGGCCGGAAGCGGCAGTGGCACCGGGCGGTACGGGAGATCGGCCGACTTCGGCGCGGTCTCGAATCCCCGCGGCAGTTGATGCCGGACGCCGTAGCTGGCATCTTCGTACTGGCTCATGACCCGCACGGCTTCGGCCTTGGCCCGGTCGGCCTCCTGCTTGGACGGGAGCTTGTCGTCGAGCAGGTCGTCCAGCATGTAGGCACCATTGGGACCGTCGAGCGCCTTCACGGCGTAATCGTCGCGGAACCAGCGCTCGGCGTAGTAGTGCACCGGCTCCGGTATCTTCCGGCCGGCTTCGTCGATGGCCGCGGTGTAGGCCTCCAGCCCCTCGCCGATCTGCCAGGAGGTCCGGGCGGCCTCACTGGCCCAGGTGGTGAGACGGTGCGCGGATTCCGCGGCCTGCGCCGCCGACGGGCCGCGCCAGGACAACAGCAGCTCCTGCACGCTCGTGCGGACCGCGGCGGTTTCCGCGTCGACGTTCTCGGCCAGCCGGTACCACCGCCTGGTCTGCTCGTCCAGCCTCCGCGGCTCCGCCGATTTGATCATGTCCCACAGCTGGCGGTGTTCGTAACACTCCCAGTTGATCCTGCTGAACGCTTTTTCCTGCAGGTTCGCCTTGCGCTGCTGGACCAGCTTTCGCCGTCTGGCCAGTGCCCGGCGGCTCGGCGGATGTTTCTCGGAGTAAAATTCACCGCTCATCGGTCCCCCTCGCCACGGCATCGACGGCGGACGCGGCGGCTTCGTCAGTGCGAGCGTGCCGCTCGGCGACCATGCCGATCGCCGTACGCAACGCGTCGAGTTCGGCGAGATACGACTCGAGCGCGAGCTGTACGCCGCCTTCCTCCGCACCCCCGCGGCGGGCGAACGAACGCCGCATCGGCACCGACACCGGCCCCTTGCCGTCGGCCAGCGGTAAGCCCAGTTCCCGGGCTTCGGTCAGGCAGTTCCGCAGCTCGACATAGTGCTCGCCCAGCAACCTCCGCGTTTCCGCGATCGCCCGGTAGTCCAGCTCGATGCGGTCTCCGCCGTCGGCCACGATCGCCGCCGCGCCCTCACCGGACGGCTTCTCGCCCTCCGCCGCCTTATCAACGCGCCCGGGTGGCCGCCGCTGCTCACGCAGCTCCTCGCGAAGCCGCTCGGCCTCCGCCTTGCCGTGGACCTTGACCATGTCGTGCGCTCCCTCTCGTCACGGACGTGGTCATCCTCGCCGGTCCGGCGTGCCAAGACCAGCCCCGAATGCACACCGGGACACGAACCCTGCACGGCCGGTCAACCGGCCCGGCGAACCAGATGACCAAGGCTGTGCTTGGGCGTTCAGGGCGCGTCTCCGGTGCTCGGTCGCGTGCGCTGTAACCGCGTGATCGTTTGACCAGACGTGGCCGTCTGAGTTGGGACTTCTAACTGTCATTTCATGTGAGTACTACCTGTCACCTAGCTTGTGGCGTAGGGCCGCCTCGATGTCGAGCGTCCAGTTGGTCCGGACGCCGTTCGCATCGAGCGAGCTGAGATTGCCGTCGTCGGTGAATCCAAGGCCGACTGTTTCCGCTAGCTTGAGTTTTAACCTGTTCGGCGGGGTCGTGGGTTGCTGGACTTGGTTTTCTTTCTGTGGTTGGGTTTCTGTCTGTTTGGGCTGGTGACGGTATGGACGTCGTGGCGTGGCGCGGGTTGGTGGTTGGGTGTTCCGGC
>NZ_JBFBBY010000007.1:0-107451 GCF_040682875.1 Amycolatopsis sp. NPDC051071
GGAAACTCGACCTTCACGCCTTGCCCAAGTACAGGAAGGCCCCCTTCCTGTACCTAGGCGCAAGGAAGGGGGCCTTCCTGTACCTCAGGCGAGCACGCGGGCACCGGTACCGAGGGGTCGGGTGTCGTGAGTGTTTTGGGTCGCTAGAACGCAGGTGTCGCCGTCTGACCAGGGCAAACACTCCGCCGTTACGCGGTAGGGATTTTCACCGACGCCGTCGACGCGCGGTCGCGGGTGCCGGAGCGTGACGCGTTCATCGGCTTCGCCGCGGCGCGGGCGGTCGAATGGCTCAGGCTTCCCGAGGCCGGGAGCGAATGATTCGTCCGACCGGATGAATTTTCCCGCCGCTCTCGTCGTTCCGCACGAACCGGTGACGCCCGTCACCGTCCTAGCATTCCGGAAACGCCGGTCCACCCTTTCCACGGACGAGGATGCTCATGTCGAAACTTTCCGATATCGATGCCTGGCTCGAACAGAACCTCCCAGCCTTGCTGGCCGAACACCAGGTGCCCGGCGCGGCCGTCGCGGTCTTCGCGAACGGCGAGGTGATCGACCACGCGGCGGGCTTGCTGAACACCGGCACCGGCGTCGAGTCCACAGTGGATTCCGTCTTCCAGATCGGTTCGATAACCAAGGTGTGGACGGCCACCCTCGCGATGCAACTGGTCGACGAGGGCAGGCTGGACCTCGACAAGCCTGTCCGCGACTACCTTCCCGAGTTCGTCCTCTCCGACGACGACGCCGCTTCGCGGATCACCGTCCGCCAGCTGACCTGCCACACGTCCGGGTTCGAGGGCGACATCTTCACCGACACCGGGCTGGGCGACGACTGCGTGGCGAAGTTCGTGGCGACGCTGTCCGACGTCCCCCAGCTGTTCCAGCCGGGGGAAATGTTCTCCTACAACAACGCCGGTTACTGTGTGCTCGGCCGCGTGATCGAGGTTCTGCGCGGCAAGTCCTACGACGACTGCCTGCGCGATCACCTCTTCGAGCCACTCGGGCTGACCCACGCCGCCACTGGACCGTATGACGCCATCCGGTACCGCGCCGCGATCGGCCACCTGCAGCCGGATCCGGACGCCGAGTCGGTCCCAGCGCCGGCCTGGGCGCTGACCCGGTCCAACGTCCCCGCCGGTTCGCATCTCGCGATGCGCCCGCGCGACCTGCTCACCTTCGTGCGCATGCACCTCAACGAAGGCCGCGCCGACGACGGCACCCAGGTGCTCAAGCCCGAAACCGCACGCGCCATGTGGGAGCGCCAGGTCGAATTGCCCTACCTCGGCCTGATGGGCGGGGCGTGGGGGCTCGGCTGGATGATCTTCGACTGGGACGGCGGCCCGGTGATCGGCCACGACGGCGGCACCATCGGCCAGTCGGCGTTCCTGCGCGTGGTGCCGGGCAGCAACGTCGCGGTGGCGCTGCTGACCAACGGTGGCAAGTCGCTGCACCTCTACCTGGACATCTTCCGGAAGGTGCTGGGCGAGCTGGCCGGGGTCGAGGTCCCGCCGCTGCCCGAACCCAACGCCGCGGAGGCCCCTGCCGACCCGTCCCGCTACGTGGGTGAGTACTCCTCGCAGGTGGCGGACATCGTCGTCAGCCAGGACGACGACGGTGACCTGTGGCTGGAGCGCACGCCGAAGGGGATATTCGCCGATCTCGGAACGGGGCCGGAGAAGAGCAGGCTGCTCGGCTACAAAGGTGACACCCTGGTCGTCGAACACGACGGTATGGGCCTGCACATGCCGCACGCGTTCGTCGGCGACGACGGCAGCGGGCGGGCGCTGTACGTCCACACCGGACGCGCGGACCGGCGGGTGAGCCGGTGACGGCGATCGCCGACGAGATCGAGGCGGTCTTCGCCGGGGCGGGCGCACGCGGTTTCGTGCACGCCCGTGAGGTCGGCGTATCCGGCGGACCCGAGGTCGGTGTCGGCGCGGACGACCCGGTCGTGCTGGCGTCGGTGTTCAAGATCCCGGTGGCTGTCGCCTTCGCCAGGGAGGTGGCCGCGGGCAGGCTCGACGAGACCGAGCGGACCCGCGTCACCGCGCGGTACCGGATCGGCGGGATCGGCACCGCCGGGTGCGCCGACGACGTCGAGATGAGCTGGCGCGACCTCGCGCATTTCATGCTGACGATGAGCGACAACGCCGCGACCGACCTGATCTACCACCGGGTCGGCCAGGAAGCGGTGGACCGGGTCCTCACCGATCTCGGACTCACCAGGACCAGACTGATCGGCTGTTGTGAGGAGCTCTTCGCCTCGGTGGTCGCCGACCTCGGCGCGAAGCCGGACGACGACCTGGAGGCCATCCTCGCCGGAGCCACCGAGGAACAGTTGTGGAAGCTCTCGGTGCTCGACCCGGAACGCACCACGTCGTCGACCCCGCGCGAGATCACCACACTGCTCGACGCCATCTGGACCGACCGCGCGGGCGACCCGGCCGCCTGCGAACGCGTCCGGGCGATCATGGCCCAGCAGATCTGGCCGCACCGGATCTCGTCAGGCTTCCCAGCAGACGTGGCGATCGCGGCCAAGACCGGAACCCTGCCCGCCGTCCGTAACGAAGCGGGAGTGGTGACCCAGGTGGACGGTCGCCGGTACGCCGTCGCCGTGTTCACCCGTGCCGATTCTCTCGAAGACCGCTTACCCGCGGTCGATTCCGCCATCGGCGAGGCCGCCCGGCTCGCCGTTGATCACCTTCGCGCGCAGACCTGACCAGTAGGAGAACCCCATGAAGAAAGCCCGGCTCACCGCCGCGATCGCGAGCGTGGTGGCCTTGACCGTGAGCGCGTGCGGGGGGACGTCGCAATCCGGGGAGGACCGGACCGCGAACCAGAAATTGACCGAAGGCAAGACCTTCACCATGGCCATCGGCACGGATCCGGGAGCGCTCGACCCGGCGATGACCGTGCTCGCGGTCGCACTGGAGATCGGCCGCTACCTCTACGACAGCCTGATCAACCTCGACGAGACCGGCAAGCCGATCGCCGGTCTGGCGGAGAAGTGGGAGGCCACCACGACGACGGCCTCCTTCACCCTGCGGAACGGGATCACCTGTGACGACGGCACTCCGCTGACCGCGAGTGACGTGGCGGCGAACATCAACTTCGTCGGCGATCCCGCCAACAGATCCACGATGACCGGACTCACGGTCGCGCCGGGGAGCAAGGCGACCGCGGACGACGCGGCACGGACGATCACCCTCACCAGCGGGGCTCCGGACGCCTTCCTGCTCCGCAACGTCGGCAACCTGCCGATCGTCTGCGGCAAGGGCGTCACCGACCGGTCCGCGCTGGCCAAGGGGAAGTACGGCACCGGCATGTTCACCATGACCGAGATCGTGCCGAACGACCACTACACCCTCACGCGGCGGAAAGAGTACGGCTGGGGCCCGGGGGACTGGCAGCGTGAGCAGCCGGGCCTGCCGGAGAAGGTGGTCTTCCGGGTCATCCAGAGCACCACGACCGCGGCGAACCTGCTGCTGTCCGGTGAACTGAACGCCGCCCGGATCACCGGACAGGACCAGCAGCGCCTGCGTGCTCAGAAGCTGTTCCACGGCGATCAGGCCATCCCGTTGGGCGAGATGTTCTTCAACCAGGCACCCGGCCGGGCGGGCCGCGACGAAACCGTCCGCCGCGCGCTGGTGCAGGCACTCGACCTCGCCCAGATCGGCAAGGTGCTCACCAGTGGTTCCGGGACCCCCTCCCAGGGAATGGTCACCATCGAACCCAAGGCGTGCGCAGGCGACGCCGTGAGCGGGAAGCTCCCCGGGTTCGACGTCGCCGCGGCCAAGGCCGCCCTCGACAAGGCGGGCTGGACGCCGGGACCGGACGGCGTCCGGGTCAAGGACGGCAAGCGGTTCGCGCTCACCGCCATCTACGGCACCCAGGTCGGCCCGACGATGGCGTCCGCCGCCGAACTGGCGCAGCAATCCTGGAAGGCCGTCGGCGCGGAGGTCACGCTCAAAGGCCTCGACAGCCCGGGTACCAATCAGGTGCTCTTCGAATCCGGTGAATGGGACATCTCGATGGCGCCGGTGACCTTGCCGCTGCCGAGCAACGTCGTCCCCTTCGTCTCCGGGCCGAAACCGCCGGAGGGTACGAACTTCGCGCATATCGAGAACGCCAAGTACGAAGCGGAGGCCGTCAAGGCGGCGCAGATGCCGGGTGTATCCGGCTGCTCGACCTGGCTCGCGGCGGAATCGGCGCTCATCGAGCGGCTCGACGTGGTGCCGTACGTCGACTCCGTCATCCCGACTTTCGGCAGCAACACCCGGTTCAAGATGAACTTCGGCTCGACCGAGCCGTCGAGTATCCGGATGTACAGCTGATGACGGTCGCGCTCGCCCCAGCCGGGTTGCGTGGCAGCCCCTGGCTCACGTTCGCCGTGCGTCGCCTCGGCCGGTTCGCGGTTTCGCTGTGGGTCTTGGTCACCACGGCGTTCCTGATGATCCAGCTGATCCCGGGCGACCCGGTCCGGGCGGCGCTCGGCCTGACCGCGCCGGTGGAACTGGTGAACGCTCGGCGGGCCGCGCTCGGCCTCGACGATCCGCTGTGGCAGCAGTACGTCCACTACCTCGGTGGGCTGATCACCGGCGACTTCGGGGCGTCGATGATGAGCGGGCAGCCGGTCGGCGAGGTGATCGGGGACCGGCTGCCCGCCACCCTTCAACTGGCGTTGCCCGCCTTCGCGGTGGTCATCGCGGTGGCGATCCCACTCGGCCTCGCCTTCGCCGTCCTGACCAGGGGCGGACGCCGACGGGGCAGCGAGCTGGGGTTCACCTCGACGACCGTGCTGCTCGCGGCCATCCCGGAGTTCTTGCTCGCGGTCGCGCTGGTCGCGTTCTTCGCGGTCCAGCTCGGCTGGTTCCCGGTTGCGGGCAGCGACAGCGCCAGTTCGCTCGTCCTCCCGGTGATCGCGCTGGCGCTCGGGCCGGCCTCGGTGCTGGCCCGCATCGTCCGAGTGGAGACACTTTCGGTGCTGGGCAATGATTTCATCCGCACCGCGCGGGCGAAACGGTTGCCCGCGCGGCTGGTCTACCTCCGGCACGCGTTGCCGAACGCGCTGACCGCGACGCTGACCATGTGCGGGCTGATGCTGACCGGGATGGTCGCCGGGACGGTGCTGGTGGAGAACGTTTTCGCCTGGCCCGGCCTCGGGTCGACCATCGCGCAGTCGATCCTGCAGAAGGACTATCCGCTGGTGCAGGGGATCGTGCTCGTCTACGGCATCGGGGTGCTGCTGGTGAACCTGCTGGTGGACGTGCTGCTCGCGGTCCTCGATCCGCGTTCGACAATCCGGGAGAGCTGAAATGGTGAATCGGCGCGCGAAATGGGTCGCGGCCCTGCGTACCCCGGTGGGCGCGTTCTCGGCGACCTTGCTGGTATTGGTGATCGCGCTCGCGGCGCTGGCCCCGATCTTGTGGCACGACAACGCTTTCGCGATCGACACGGACGCGATCGGCCAGGGGCCGTCCGCGGCGCATTGGCTCGGGACCGACGACCTCGGCCGCGACATCCTCTTCCGCGTCCTGGTGGCCACGAGGTTGTCGGTGGTGCTGGCGGTGCTCGCGACGGTGATCGGTGTGGTGACCGGGCTCGTCCTCGGCACCTTGCCCTCGCTGCTGCCGAGGCCCGCCGCGAGGCTGATCGTCTCGGCGGTGAACATCGCCGTCGCTTTCCCCGGGCTGCTGTTGGTGCTGTTCTTCTCGGTGATATTCGGCGTCGGTACCCACGGCGCGGTGATGGCGGTCGGCTTCGCGCTGGCACCGGCTTTCGCGCGGCTGGCCCAGACACTGTCGGCCTCCGTGGCGGGCCAGGACTTCGTGTCCGCCGCACGGATCTCCGGCGTCGGCCGGATCCGGTTGCTGGTCCGGCACATCCTCCCCAACATCGGTGAGCCGCTGGTGGTGAACGCGACCATTGGCGCCGGTGCCTCGTTGCTGGCGTTCTCCGGGCTGTCGTTCCTCGGTATCGGTGTCCAGGCACCGGAATACGACTGGGGACGGCTGCTCGGCGAAGGACTCAACGGGATCTACGTCAACCCGGCGGCCGCTCTGGCGCCCGGTGTCGCGGTGGTCCTCGCGGGCCTCGCCTTCAACCTGGTGGGCGAGACCGTCGCCGGGGTGATCGGGGTCCGCACCGGGCTTCGGAAATTCGCGCCGCGGCCGGTCGCTCCCGCCAGGGAAGATGTCGTCGAGGATCGTGACGACGCCGTGCTGGTGGTGGAGAACCTCCAAGTGGCGTTCCCGCGTCCGTCGGGCTGGACCGTTCCGGTGCGCGGGGTGAGCTTCACCGTCCGCGCGGGCGAGGCGATCGGCGTCGTCGGCGAGTCGGGCTCGGGGAAGAGCCTGACCGGGCTGGCGGTGTCGAAGCTGGTCGAAGCACCCGCCGTGGTTACCGCTGATCGGCTCGACTTCGCAGGGAAACCCCTGCTGACCACGCCGGAACGGGAACTGCGGGGCCTGCTCGGCACGTCGCTGGCGATGGTGTTCCAAGACCCGATGACCTCGTTCAACCCGACCACGCGGATCGGCCGCCAGCTGGCCGAGGTGGCCGAACAGCACCAGGGCCTTCCGCGCGCGAAGGCGTCCGAGCGGGCCGTGGACCGGTTGCGCGCGGTGCGGATCCCCGCGGCCGAACGGCGCGCGAGGCAGTACCCGCACGAGTTCTCCGGTGGGATGCGGCAGCGCGCGATGATCGGCATGGGCCTGATGGGCGACCCGCGGCTGATCATCGCCGACGAACCGACCACGGCGCTGGACGTCACGGTGCAGCGGCAGCTGCTGCGCCTGCTCGCCCAGACCCGTGCCGAGCGCGGCACGGCGATCATCCTGATCAGCCACGACATCGCGGTCGTTTCCCAGACGTGCGAACGGATCCTGGTGATGTACGCCGGCCGGGTGGTGGAGGACCTGCCGTCGGCGGGGACACCGCGGCATCCGTACACGAGGGCGTTGCTGGCCGCGACGCTCGACCTCGACACCGATCGTGACGCGCCGCTCGCGGTGATCCCCGGCCGTCCACCGGAACCGGATCGCGTGCCGAACGGCTGCGCGTTCGCGGACCGCTGTCCGGCGGTCACCGACAAATGCCGTCTTGAGGACCCGGTCCTCGAACGGGTGGAGACCGGGCACCGCGTTGCTTGCTGGTACCCGTCCGAGACGCTGTTTTCCCAGCCCGCCAAGGAAACCGTGACCGCCGGAGGTGCCGAATGAGCGATCTCGTCTTCGAGGCGGTAAGTGTGCGGTACGGCGGGAGGCGTGGTCTCACGGCGGTCGACCACGTCGGGCTGACCGTCCCTTCCGGACAGGTCGTCGGGCTTGTCGGTGAGTCCGGCTCGGGGAAGTCGACGCTGGCCCGCGCCGCCGTCGGGCTCTCGCCGGTCAGCGCCGGGCGGGTCCTGCTGGGCGGCGTGGACGTCCGGAAGCTGCCCCGGCGCCGCCCGCTGCAGATGGTGTTCCAGGACCCGTATTCCTCTTTGGACCCGCGGATGAGCATCGGTGAGTCGATCACCGAAGCGATCCCGCGTGGGGTCCTGCCCGGCCGCGCCGCGCGCCGGGACGAGGTCGCCCGGCTCCTGGAACTGGTCAACCTCGATCCCGAGCGTGCCGGTCATCTGCCGGGGCAGCTTTCCGGTGGCCAGCGGCAGCGGGTGGCGCTCGCCCGTGCGCTGGCCGGACGGCCGGAGGTGCTGATCGCGGACGAGATCACCTCCGCGCTCGACGTCTCGGTGCAGGGCGCGGTGCTCAACCTGGTCCGGTCCGTGCAGCGTCGGCTCGGGCTGTCGATGCTGTTCATCTCGCACAATCTCGCCGTCGTGCGTTATCTCAGCGACATCGTCGCCGTGATGTACCTCGGCCGGATCGTCGAGGTCGGCCCGGCGGAGCAGGTGCTCACCGATCCGCAGCATCCCTACACCCGCGACCTGCTCGCCGCGGCACCGTCCGCGCACACCTCCCTGTTCGACACCGGCGCGGACGAGGCCACCGCCGACGTCGAACCCGCGGACCCGCACCACCCGCCGAGTGGATGCCGCTACCACACCCGATGTCCGGCCGGACCGCTCGTGCGCGCCGACCGTGAACTCTGCTTCCAGGCGGACCCCACCGAGGACGCGGCATCCCGACGTCACTCGGCGGCCTGCCACTTCAGTGAAACCGAGAGCCACCAGCCCGCGATCCCCCGAGGAGCAAGCGCACCATGACCCGACGTCTCGATCTCGACGATCTGTACGGAATCGCCGTTCCCAGCCAGCCTTCGCTGTCCCCGGACGGCGGCCGGATCGTCTACGTCCTGCGTACCGCGGAGCGCGACGAGGACCGGAACGTGGACACGCTCTGGGAGGTCGGCGCGACCACCGGCGAAGCCCGGCAGCTCACGCGCGGAACCACCGACCTGGCACCGGCCTGGGCGCCGGACGGCTCCAGGATCGCGTTCCTCCGCGCGCAGGACGGCCCGCCGCAGGTGTGGTTCCTGCCGTCGTCGGGCGGGGAGGCCGAACGGATCACCGAACTGCCGCTCGGGGCGGGAGCCCCGGTGTGGAGCCCGGACGGCGGCAAGATCGCGTTCTCGGCCGCGATCGACCTGACCGGCGGCGAACCCGCGCCGAACGCCCCGGTGGTGGCGGATCGGCTGGACTTCAAGGCCGACGGCGCCGGGCTGATCAAGACCATCCGCAAGCATCTGCACGTCCTCGACGTCGCCACCCGGGAGGTCCGGCAGGTGACCTTCGGCGATTGGCACGCCGGCGACCCCGCCTGGTCGCCCGACGGCACGCACCTCGCGTTCGCCGCCGCACAGGACACCGACGCCGACCTGACCTTCCGTTCGGGGGCTTACGTCCTCGACGTGACCACGAAGACCTCGGAGCCGCGGCTGATCGGCTCCGGCGAAGGCATGGTGGGCACCGCGGGCTGGACCGCCGACGGGAGCGCGCTCCTGGTGGTCGGCCGGGGTGACACCCAGGTCGGTGTCGCCGGCCTCCTGCGGGTGCCGCTCGACGGTGGCGACCCGGTCGACCTGACCGCTCCCCTGGACCGCAACGTGATGGCGGGCGGCCCCGGTTACCCCGGCGCGCTCCCGAAGACGGCCGCGGACGGGTCTGTCCTTTTCGGACTCCGGGATCGCGGCTACACCCATCTGTACGCGGTGGACGCCGCCGGTGAAAACCCGCGAGCCGTGCTCGCGGGTGACAGGGTCGTGTCCGGAATGGACACCGCGGCGGGCAAGACGGTGGTCGTCCTCGCCACGAAGACGTCCTTCGGCGAGATCGCGGTCGTCGACCCGGTGACCGGCGTTGTCGACGTGCGCACCGGGCACGGCGCCCCGGTCGCCGAAGTGGAACTCTTCCAGCACGAGGATCGGCAGTTCACCATCGGCGACGGCACCGTCGTCCACGGCTGGCTGCTGCGCGACCCCGCGAGGGACGGGGCATCGCCGCTCCTGCTCGACATCCACGGCGGCCCGCACAACGCCTGGAACGGTGCGGCCGACTCGATCCACCTCTACCACCAGGCGCTCGTCGCACGCGGCTGGGCGGTGCTGCTGCTCAACCCGCGCGGCAGCGACGGCTACGGCGACGACTTCTACCAGGCCGCCGTCGGTGGCTGGGGCGTGGCCGATTCAGGCGACTTCCTGGAACCGCTGGACCGGCTGGTCGCCGAAGGCATCGCCGACCCGGACCGGCTCGCCGTCGCCGGGTACAGCTACGGCGGCTACATGACCTGCTACCTGACCAGCCGTGACAACCGCTTCGCCGCCGCTGTCACCGGTGGCGTGGTCAGCGATCTGACCAGTTTGGAAGGCACCTCCGACGTCGGGTACTACCTCGCCGTCGGCGAGCTCGGCGGCTCGTCACTGGACGAGGACCACAGCCGGTTCTCGCCCCTCGCCGAGGTCGGGAAGGTCCGCACACCGACGCTAATCATCCAGGGCGCGGAAGACGAGCGGTGCCCGGTCGGCCAGGCGGAGCAGTGGTTCGGCGCCCTGCGTGCGCGCGGCGTCCCGTCGCGGCTGGTGCTGTATCCCGGTGGCTCGCACCTGTTCATCCTCGACGGTCCGCCGTCGCACCGGCTCGACTTCAACCGGCGCGTGCTGGACTGGGTCGAGCAGTACGCGGCACCGGCAGGCGGGGTGTCGCGGGTACCGATCGAGGCGGCGCACTGGCGCGGCCGTCTCGCCGAACTGGCCCGCAAGCACCGCGTTCCCGGTGCGGTGCTGGGCATCACCCGGATCGGGGACGACGCGGAGGCGCACGTTTCCTTCGGCGTGCTCAACACCGCGACCGGGGTCGAGGTCACCGAGGATTCGGTGTTCCAGATCGGTTCCGTCTCCAAGGTGTGGACCTCGACCGTGGTGATGCGACTGGTCGACGACGGGCTCCTCGATTTGGACGCGCCGATCGCCGACGTCCTCCCCGAACTGCGGCTGTCCGATCCCGACGTGGCCAAGCAGGTCACCATGCGGCATCTGCTGACGCACACCAGCGGCATCGACGGCGACGTGTTCACCGACACCGGCCGCGGCGACGACTGCCTCGAGCGCTACATCGAAGTCCTCGACGAGGCCGCGCAAAACCATCCCCTCGGCGCGACCTTCTCCTACTGCAACTCGGGTTTCGTGATCATGGGCCGGGTGATCGAGAAGCTCACGGGGCTCACCTGGGACGCGGCGATGCGCGAGAAGCTGTTCGCGCCGCTCGGCCTCACGCACACCGTGACGCTGCCCGAGGAGGCGTTGCTGCTCCGAGCGGCCGTCGGCCACGTCGCCGAAGGTGACGAAGATCCTCGGCCCGCACCCGTCTGGACCCTGCCCCGGAGCATGGGCCCCGCCGGGCTGATCACCGCCACCACCAAGGACGTGCTCGGGTTCGCGCGGCTGCACCTGACCGGCGGTCTCGCCCCGTCCGGGGAACGGATCCTGACGACGGCGTCCGCCGCCGCGATGGCCGAGAAGCAGACCGACATCCCCGACAAGCACTCGATCGGTGACTCCTGGGGGCTCGGCTGGATCCGCGACGAATGGAGCGGGCAGCGGGTCATCGGCCACGACGGCAACACGATCGGGCAGTCGGCGTTCTTGCGCCTGCTACCCGACCACGGCCTCGCCGTCACGTTGCTCACCAACGGCGGCAACACGCGGGACCTCTACATCGAGCTGTACCGCGAGATCTTCGCCGAACTCGCCGACGTGGCGATGCCGAAGCCCCTCGAACCGCCCGCGGTTCCGGTCACGGTCGACGGGTCGAAGCACGTCGGTGTCTACGAGCGGGCCGGTGCGTTGATGGAGATCATGGCGGCGGAGGACGGGTTGCGGCTCCGGCAGACCGTCACCGGACCTCTCGCCGACCTCGTCCCGGAGAAGAGTCAGGAGTTCGATCTGGTGCCGGTGACCGACTCGCTCTTCGTGTTCCGTGAGCCGGGAACGCAGACGTGGATGTCGCTGACCTTCTACCAACTGCCGACCGGAGAGCCGTACATGCACTACGGCGTACGCGCTACGCCGAAGGTGTCCTAAACGCGGCAAGGCAAAGGTGGCGTCCTTGCCCACCTTTGCCTTGCCGCGTCTTCGCCGTGTCGCCGATCGGGCCATGAGACGAAAGCGTCCTTCACCGCGTTAGAGGCGGCGAAGGACGCTTTCGGCCCATCAGCAGGTGTTCAGGCGCAGATGGCCTTGTCGATGAGGGCGTGGACGGCGTCGTTGCCGGGACCGTGCCCGAGGGTCAGCGAGGCCAGCACCCGGTGTTTCCCGTCGAGGCTGGTGAAAGCGACGGTGGCGTAGCCCGGAATCCCACCGGTGTGGCCGATCACGGTCACGCCGCACGGAGTCCTCCGCGTCTCGAGCCCGAGCGCGTACCCGTTGGTGAACGGCAGGGGCCTGGTCATCTCGGCGAGCAGGACGCGAGGGAGCAGCCTCCCGCTCGCCAAGGCCCGGAAGAACTTGTCGAGGTCCGCCGTCGTCGAAATCAGGGCTCCGGCGGAGCCTGCCATGGTGGGGTTCATCTCGGTGACGTCCACAAGGGACTGACCGGACGGCAGGTAGCCGCGGGCGTGCTTGCCGGGAATGCGGATCCGGTCGCCGGGGGCGGAACTGTGGTCCATCTTCAGCGGAAGGAAGATCCGCTCGGTCACCTCGGCACCCCATGGCCGTCCGGTGATCCGTTCGATCAGCATGCCCAGCACAATGTAGTTCGTGTTGGAGAAGGAATAGGCGGTGCCCGGCCGGAAGTCGAGTGGTTGCACGGTGGCGAGCGCGACGAGGTCCTCGGCGTCGAAGTGCTTGAAGCGGAACTTCGCGAAGTCCTCACTCGCCAATGGCTCGCCGCGGAGATACTCGTACAACCCGCTGGTGTGCTGGAGAAGCATCCGGACGGTGATCTTCTTCCCTTCCGGCAGGAGCCCGGGAAGGTGGTGTTCGACCGGGTCGTCCAGCCGGATCCGGTGCTCCGCCACCAGTTGCAGCACGACGGTCGAGACGAACGGCTTGGTGGTGCTGCCGATCCGGAACCGCCCTTCGGTGGAGACCGGCCCATGGGTGACCAGGTCGGCCACCCCCGCGGCCGCCGTGCGGACCCGGCCGTCCCGGATCGACCGGATCTGGACACCGGTCGCGCCTTGGCCGACGACTTCCTGAGCGGTCCGGTGGAGGGTGTCCTGAGCGGCGTGCGCCGGGAAGGTCTGAGTGAGCATGGTGGCGGCGACGAGGAGTGACAGTTTTCCGATCACGTCGTCTCAGGCCTTGCGCCGCGCCACGTAGCGGATGACCAGGAGCACGATGCAGATGAGCGAGACGGCGCCCGCGATCATCCGGTACAGGTACTCCATCCCCGCGAACTGGCCGATCGAGTTGGCGGCGGCGCTGACGAGGAGGACGAGCCAGAGGGAGGCGGTGACGAGCGTACCGCCGGCTTTTTCGGTGTCGTTCATGGGAAAGACGCTAGAGATCGGCGAAGTGCGGGACCAGGGGAGTGACCCCCGATCGCGGGGTGGTGCTGGCGCTACCGGTGACCGTGGCTACGGTGACCGCACCGAGCGAAGGAGATCTTGCGTGGCGATCCAGCGGATGGACAACGTCCTCATCGTCGTCGAAGACCTCGACGCGGTCATCGCGTTCTTTGTCGAGCTGGGCATGGAGCTGGAGAACAAGGGGCCACTCGACTGGCCGGGGGCGGAACGGATCATCGGGCTCGAAGACGTCCGCCAGGACGTCGCCATGCTCCGCGTCCCGGGCGGCTACGGACGGGTGGAATTGGCGAAATTCCACCAGCCGAAGGCCATCACCCCCGAACCGAAGGACGCGCCGGCGAACACGTTGGGCCTGCGCCGCATCATGTTCGCGGTCGACGACATCGACGAAGTCATCGCCCGCCTGCGCGCCAACGGCGCCGACCTCGTGGGCGAACTGGAGCAGTACGAGAACATCTATCGGCTCTGTTACGTCCGCGGTCCCGAGGGCATCATCGTCGGGCTCGCCGAACAGATCGGCTGATGCTCGACCACCACTGACCCGCACCGGAAAGGACCGCCGCTATGGCCGTCGCCGAAGACCTCGACCGCGCGACCGACTCGACGTGGGACTGGGTCGCCGAGCAGACCCGGACGTATCTGGCCTCAGGCGGTACGGAGGGACATGAGTCGAACGGCTTGTACACCCTCATCGTCGCCACGACCGGACGCAGGACCGGCGAGCCCCGCCGCACCTGCCTGATCTACGGCAAGTCCGGCGACGACTTCGTGGTCGTCGCGTCCAAAGCCGGTGCCGACGAGGATCCGGCGTGGTTCAAGAACCTCGAGGCGGAGCCGAGCGTCGGGGTTCAGGCCGGTACCCGCCGCTTCACCGCGCGCGCTCGGGTCGCGTCCGAGGAGGAGCGCGCGATCCTCTGGCCTCAGATGGCGCGGATCTTCCCGCTGTACGAGGAGTACGCGCGGAAGACCGAACGCGTGATCCCGATCGTCCTGCTCACCCCGCAGGACTGAACTCACGGGG
Source organism: Amycolatopsis sp. NPDC051071 (assembly GCF_040682875.1). Lineage (NCBI taxonomy): Bacteria > Bacillati > Actinomycetota > Actinomycetes > Pseudonocardiales > Pseudonocardiaceae > Amycolatopsis > Amycolatopsis sp. NPDC051071. Next base: position 13,987 of record NZ_JBFBBY010000007.1, read on the forward strand.
CGAGCATCGCGGAAGCGGGCGAGTGTCAGCTTTTCCCGCTCAAGTAAGCCAACACGGCCAGCACCCGCCGATGCCCGCTGTCCTCCGGCAACCCCAGCTTCGCGAAGATGTTCCGGATGTGCTTGTGCACCGCGCCATCACTCACCACCAGCAGTTCCGCGATGGTGGTGTTGTTGTACCCCTCCGCCATCAGCCCGAGCACTTCGCGCTCGCGCGCGGTCAGCCCTTCCAGCGGATCGGTCGCCCGGCGGTGCGCCATGAGCTGCGTGATCACCTCGGGGTCCATGGCCGTCCCGCCCTTGACCACCCGGTCGAGCGCGTCGAGGAACTTCTCGACCTTCCCGACCCGCTCCTTCAGCAGGTACCCGACAGCGCCCTTGCCGTCGGCGAGGAGTTCGGCCGCGTAGCCCGTCTCCACGTGGGCGGACAGCACGAGCACAGGCAGCCCGGGGTACATCTTCCGCGCCTTGACCGCGGCCCGGAGGCCTTCGTCGGTGTGCGTGGGCGGCAGGCGCACATCGGTGATCACCGCGTCCGGCCGTTCCTTGGTGACCACTTCCAGGAACTCGTCCACGTTGTCCATGGCCGCGGCGACGTCGATGCCGGAGGTGTTGAGCAACAGGACGAGCCCTTCGCGCAACAGCGCGTCGTCCTCGACGATCACGACCCGCATGGCAACTCCACTTTCACTACGGTCGGCCCGCCTGCCGGGCTGGTCAACTTCCACGTTCCGTCGAAGGCTTCGGCGCGTTTGCGGATCCCGGCGAGTCCGCTGCCCTGGGATTCGTCCGCGCCGCCGTGGCCGTCGTCGCGGATTTCGATGCTGAGGGTGTCGGCCGTGCCGTCGAGGGTGACCCAGGCGTGTTCGGCGCCGGAGTGCTTGGTGATGTTGGTGAGCATCTCGGCGACGACGAAGTAGGCGGCCGCCTCCACCGCGGCGGGACGACGGCTGCTGCTGCGAACGTCCACAGTGCACGGAACGGGGCAGCGATCGGCCAGCGCCGTGACGGCGCCGTCGAGGCCGCGGTCGGTCAGCAGCGGCGGATAGATACTGCGCACCACGGTGCGCAGTTCGGCCAGCGCGCCGGTCGCGGTGTCTTGTGCCTTGCCCAGCAATTCCCGGGCCTTTTCCGGATTCTTCTCGAAAATCGAGTCGGCGATCCCCAATTGCAGCACCACCGCGGCGATCCTCGCCTGCGTCCCGTCGTGCAGATCCCGTTCGAGACGACGGAGTTCGGCGCCGTGCGCCTCCAGCGCGGCGGCGCGGGACGCGGCCAGTTCGACGACGCGGTCGGTCAGCACGACCCCGGCCGCGGGCTCCAGCAGTTTGCGCGCGGCCGAGGCCTGCCAGTGGGCGACCCGGGGAAGCAGGAACGTGACCGCGATCATGCCGACGCCGGTGATCGCACTGACCGCCGCCAGCGGCCAGGATGTCACCAGGAAACCGAGTGAGCTTTCCACCCCGCCGGGCACCAGCGGCCAGATGAACGCCGAGATGACCTGCCGGATCCCGCCGAGCGGCAGGGCGATGGCGAAGCTGCCGATGATGAAACCGGTGGCGCCGTGGAAGGCGAGCCAGCCCAGGTCCCGTCGCGAGGCAGGATCGGTCACCGGGTTCCCGGAGCGATAGGGCTCGGGGATCGGCTCGTCGAGCAGGCGGGCGGCCCGGCGGCGTTCGAAGTTGACCGGATGGCGGATCAGCCTGAGCGCGGGCGGAAGGGCAGGGATGCCGACGCCGAACGGGCACATCAGCAGCACGAAGAGCATGCCGACGAGGATGAACCAGGAGAGCATCGACGAGGCCGCGCCGATTGCCAGGTACCGGATCGCGGACCAACAGGACCGCAGCCGGATAGTCACCCGCACAGTGTCCCATCCGGACTCGACCGGCCTCATGGTGGTGCCTGCCCTACCACGAGTCTTCCCTCACGCGGGATCGATTCCGGCCCTCGGCGACCGTAGGTTTTGTCGAGAGAGAACACCACCGCTTAAGGGGAAATGATGAATTCAGGGGGCGTGTGCGCTTTGGCGCTGGAGTCCGTGAGCAAGGTTTACGGATCCGGTGACGGCGCGGTCACAGCTTTGAACGGGGTGACCGTCGGAGTGCGCAAGGGCACGTTCACCGCTGTGATGGGACCGTCGGGATCGGGTAAGAGCACCTTCCTGCACTGCGCGGCCGGGCTGGACCGGCCGAGTTCCGGCCGGGTGCTGCTGGGCGACACGGAGCTGAGCAGGCTGCGGGAGAAAGCGCTCACCGAGCTGCGGAGGACCCGGATCGGGTTCATCTTCCAGGCGTACAACTTGTTGCCGTCGCTGAACGTTCTGCAGAACATCACGTTGCCGATGCGGCTCGCCGGGCAGAAGCCCGACCCGCAGTGGCTGCGCGAGATCGTCGAGGGCGTCGGCATCGCGAAGCGGCTCGAACACCGCCCGTCGGAGCTGTCCGGTGGCCAGCAGCAGCGGGTCGCGATCGCCCGCGCGCTGGTCACCCGGCCGGAGATCGTCCTCGCCGACGAGCCGACCGGCGCGCTGGACACGCGCACCGCGCGCCAGGTGCTCGACCTGCTCCGTTCCATTGTGGACGATATGGGTCAGACGGTGCTGATGGTCACACACGATCCGGTCTCGGCGTCGGCCGCGCACGGCGTGCTGTTCCTTGCCGACGGGAAGCTGGCCGGTCACCTGTCGCAGCCCACCCCCGAGCGGGTCGCCGAGCGCATGACCCACCTCGGGGAGTGGTGACGTCATGTGGGATTTGGCATGGCAGACGATCAAGACCCGCCTGAGCGGCTTCGTCGGCGCGTTCATCGCGATCCTCCTCGGCACGGCGCTGGTCGCCGGCTGCGGCATCCTGATGGAATCCGGCCTGCGGGCCGGTGTCCCGACCCAGCGGTACGCCGACGCGGCGGTCGTGGTCGGCGGGCAGCAGACGGTCGAACCGCCCGGGGTGGGCGCCCTCGAAGCCCAGCAGGTCGGTGAGCAGGCCTCGGTGCCGGTGGCGCTGACCGGGCCGATCACTTCCGTCCCCGGCGTCCGCGGCGTGGTGGCGGAGCAGAGCTTCCCCGCCAACGTCGTCACGGCCGACGGCCAGGCCCTGACTGGGCCGGAAGGCGGCCAGTCGCTCGGCCACAACTGGGATGCCGCCGCGTTGGCGCCGTTTTCCCTGCGTGACGGCCGAGCGCCTACCGGCGGCGACGAGGTCGTCCTCGACGCGGCCCTGGCTTCCCGGAGCGGGGTGGCCGTCGGTCAGCGGGTGAAGATCGCGGTCCGCTCGGCCCCGGTGGACTACCGGGTTTCCGGGATCGCCGCCCCGAAGTCGGGCGACGGCCTGTCCCGGCAGTCCTCGGTGTTCTTCTCGGAGGAGAAGGCGGCCGAACTCGCCGGTGTGCCCGGCCAGGCACACGCGATCGGTGTGGTGGCGGACCCCGGCGTCACACCGGCCGCCCTCGCCGACAAGATCCGCGCCGCGGTGGGCACCGACACGGTGACGGTGACGACCGGGGTGGAGCGCAGCACGGTCGAATTCCTCGACGTCAGCCAGACGCGGATGCTGCTGATGGCGCTCGCCGGCTCGTTCGGCGGGTTCGCGCTCCTGATCGCGGTGTTCGTCGTGGCCAGCACACTGGCACTGGTCATCAACCAGCGTCGCCGGGAGTTCGCGCTGCTGCGGGCGATCGCGGCGACACCCCAGCAGATCCGCAAGCTCATCGGCGCCGAGACCATGCTGGTCGCGGTGGTCGCCGGGGTGCTGGGCAGCGGCCTCGGCGTGGCCGTCGGCTACGGGCTGAGGAACGCCTTCAGCGCCATCGGGGTGATCCCGCCGGACTTCGAACTGGCGCTCAGCCCCATCCCGCTCATCGCCGCGCTGGTGCTCGGCCTGGGCACGGCCCGGCTGGCCGCTTGGTCGGCCGCGCGGCGCCCGTCGTCGATCCGCCCGGTGGAGGCACTCGGTGAGGCCGCGGTGGAACGGCGTGAACTCGGCCGCGTGCGCACCGCCATCGGTGGCGCGCTGGTCGTGGCCGGTCTCGGCGGCGCGATGGTCCCGATGTTCGTGCGCGGTGAGGCGGGTCTCGCGGCTTCGTCGGGGTCGGCGCTGATCATCATCATCGGACTGGCCGTGGTCAGCCCGAAGGTGGTCGCGTTCATGACGAAGCTGATCGCGCCGGTGCTCACCAGGACGTCGCGGATCAGCGGCTACCTGGCCGCCGCGAACAGCCAAGCCAACTCGCGGCGCCTCGCCGCCGCGGTGACCCCGGTGATGCTGGCGGTTTCGTTCGCGCTGACGATGTTCTACAGCCAGACCACCGCCGCGGCCGCCCGGCAGGAGCAGACCGTGGAGTCGACCAGCGCGGACCACGTGATCGCGAGCGGCACCGGAGGTCTTTCGCCGGAGGTGGCCGAGGCCGCGCGGCGGATCCCCGGTGTCTCCGCCGCGACCCCGGTCGTGCGTACCGAGGTGATGAACACGGTGCAGGAGCAGGAAAGCCTGCGCGTCGAGCGGTACGGGGCGCAGGGCCTCGACGGTAGCCAGGTGCGCGGCAATCTGGACCTGGGCATCGTGTCGGGCAAGATCACCGACCTGACCGGGAACACCGTCGCGATGAGCGAGTCGGAAGCCGACTGGTACGAGAAGAAGATCGGCGACGACGTCGAGTTCTTCTACGGTGACGGGGCTCCGGCGAAGTTGCGCTTGGTCGCCACGTACACCCGGGACCAGGCCTTCGGCAACTACGTGCTGCCCGTCGAACTGGCGAGGGCGCACACCGCCGACCGGCTGGACGACTCCGTGCTGGTGCGGCAGCAGCCCGACGCGGACTCCGCGACGGTGACTGCCGCCCTGAACGACCTCGCCACCCGGTACCCGGGTCTGGTCGTGACCCCGGGATCGTCGGTGGCCGCGCCCACCGGCGGCCAGCAGCAGGCCCAGTTCTACGTGAACCTGGTCGCGGTCGGCGTGATCCTCGGTTACGTCGTGATCTCGGTGGCCAACACACTGGTGATGAGCACGGCGCAGCGGTCGAGGGAGTTCGCCCTGCTGCGGCTGATCGGCACGACGAAGCGTCAAGTGGTGCGGATGATGCGTCTCGAAGCACTGGCGACCGTCGGGGTCGCGGCCCTGCTGGGGACGGTGGTGGCGGGGATTCCCCTGGTGCTGCTGAACCTCGGCCTGCGCGGGACGCCCTTGCCGTCCGGCCCGATCTCCGTCTTCGGCGGGGTCATCCTCGGCGCGATCCTGCTCGGCCTGGTCTCACTCGGGCTGGCCACCAGGGTGGCGCTGCGGTCGAAGCCGATCGAGGCCATCGGCCTGCGCGAGTAGCTCACTTGAGCGGGCCCGGGCTTGTCCATGAAGGATTTGGGATGTCCCAGATCCTTCATGGACGCGGGCATTGAGCCGAGATCCCGGAGGCCGGGCCCCACGCTCACATCCCGACGTCCCAGGCAGCCTCGATCATCCGGAAGATCTCGTCCACCGCGGCATCCGGATCGGGGGCCGTGCGGGCAAGGGAATGGGCGTCGATCACGAACCGCGCGATCGTCCGGCAGGCCGTCGTGGGCTGCGCCAGGCCGAGGTCGCCCGCGATGGCCGTTGCCAGCGATGCCGCGTGGCGCAGCTTCATCAGCTCTTCGTACTCCCGCAGGGCGGGTGCTTCGTCGATCATGCGCCAGATCGGGGCGGCGCTGTCGGCCGCGCAATGCCGCACCATGGCCCGCATCTCGTGGCGCAGCGAGGTGAGGAGCGGCTCTTGCGGCTCCCGGCCGGTGACCGCCCGCGTAAGGCGTTCCTCGAAGTTCGCGTCCTGCTCGAACACCAGGGCCTCTTTCGAGGCGAAGTGGGAGAAGAGCGTGGTAACGGCGACGTCGGCCTCCGCGGCGACGTCACGGATGCCCACCTCGTCGTACCCGCGTTCCAGGAAGAGCCGCAGGGCGGTGTCGGCGATTTTCTGGCGGGTCGCGGCCTTCTTGCGCTCACGACGCCCGGTCGGCACGGTCATCGGCTGAGGCTATCAGATCCAAAACAATATCTGTTTCGAAACACTAACGGTTAGTGATATGGTCGTCGGCATGAAGAAAGTGAGCTTCGCCGAGTTCGGTGGTCCGGACGTTTTGCGGTTGCTGGACGCCGAGGAGCCCCACGCGGGCCCTGGTCAGGTACGCATCGCCGTCCGGGCGGCGGGTGTGAACCCCGTCGACTGGAGGATCCGGGAAGGCCAGATCCTGGGGGCCCACCCGATCACGCTGCCCTCCGGTGTCGGCCTGGACGCCTCGGGAGTGGTGGACGAGGTCGGTGAGGGCGTCGAAGACGTGAAGGTCGGCGATCACGTGTTCGGTGAGGGTTCGAGTACCTACGCCGAGTTCGCCGTCCTGTCGGCCTGGGCCCTCCTGCCCGAAGAGCTGACGTTCGAGGAGGCGGCCGGATATCCCTCGGTGGTGGAGACCGCGCTGCGCGTCATCCGCGAGGTCGGGGTGCGGCCCGGGCAGACGCTGCTGGTCAGCGGGGCGTCCGGGGGAGTCGGCTCGGCGGTGCTGCAGGTCGCTCGCGAACGCGGCATCAGGGTGATCGGCACGGCCGGCGCCGCCAACCAGGACTATCTGCGAAGTCTGGGCGCCGTCGCGACGACGTACGGCGAGGGTTGGGTCGAGCGGGTGCGCGCACTCGGCGAAGTCGACGCGGCACTCGACCTGGTGGGCAATGGTGTGCTCCGGGAGCTCGTCGAACTGACCGGAGACCCGGGAAAGGTGGTCTCCATCGCCGATCTCGGCGCGCCGGAGTTCGGTGTCCGGTTCTCCGGTGTGGCCGGAAGCGTGCCGGACGCGCTCGCCGAAGCCGCCGGGCTCATCTCGCGGGGAAAGCTCACTATCCCCATCGAGAAGTCGTACACGCTCGCCGAAGCCGCGGCCGCGCACATCGACAGCCAGGCCGGGCACACACGCGGGCGCCGGGTCATAGTCATCTGAGAAGTCTTCGCGCGGTAGGTGTCGGATGGCGTCGAGTGCGTTCGTAGTCAGGGTGAGAGGCAGGCAACAGGCCGGCCGCACCCGAGGAGAGCGTTATGACCGCCACGTACACCTTCGACATCTTCTCCAGCCTCGACGGCTTCGGCTCCCACAGCGGCGACTGGGGCGGCTACTGGGGCAAGCAGGGGCCCGAGCTGCTCGAACGCCGCCTCTCCTTGTACGCCGGAGAGCAGCGGATGGTCTTCGGGGCCACCACGTTTCGGGAGAACGTGGAGATGCTGGCCACGAGCTCCGAGGGACCCGAGGTCTTCGATCCCTGGGTCACCCGCATGAGGAATCTGCCGTCGACGGTCGTGTCGAGCACGCTGCGGGAACCACTCGACTGGCCCGACGCGACCATCGTGAGTGGCGACGCGGTCGACGTCATCGCCCGGCTCAAAAAGGAATCCGACGTGCCGTTGCGCTCGCACGGCAGCCTGTCGTTGAATCGGGCGCTGATGGCCGCCGGTCTGGTCGACCGCGTCCAGGTGACGATCTTCCCCGTGCTCACCGGCCAGACCGGGCAGAGGCCGATCTTCCAGGGCGCGGCCGACTTCGACCTCGAACTGCTCGAGAGCAGGATCCTCGACGGCCACACCCAGGAGATCGTCTACCGGCCCACCCGGCACGCCTGACGGTGATGGAAGGCGCGGATCCCGAAGGCCGCGGCCAACTCCCGCAATTAGTCCTCTGGTTGCGGTAGTTGCGCGTGCAAGGACCGCAACCAGAGGACTAATTGCGGAGTCAGGCGATGGTGCTGTTCCGGATCTCAAGGGAAAAGGGCGTCTGGACGTCTTCGGGTTCGAGGTCGCTCCCGCCGGCGATGCGCCGCCGCAACAAATCGACGGCCGCGCGGGCGATCGCGGCCTTGTCGGGTGCGATCGTCGTCAGCGAGGGAAGGCTGTACGCGCTCTCCTCGTTGTTGTCGAAACCGACGATCGCCATATCCGACGGCACCCGAACGCCCCGTTCGGCGGCGGCACGCAGTGCGCCGATGGCCAGGAGGTCGTTGAAGCAGAACACCGCGTCGGGTGGTTCCGGCAGCGCGAGCAAATGCGCCATCGCCTCGGCACCGTTGGCGCGGTGGTAACGCAACGCGGGCAGGACGAGGTCCGGAATGGGCGCCAGGCCCGCCTCCTGTAGTGCGGAGTGGTAGCCCTCGAGTCGTTGCGCGGCCGTATGCCGCTGGGGGTGCGCGCCGATCGCCGCGATCCGGCGGCGGCCCAGCGAGAGCAGGTGCCGCACCGCGATGCGGGCGGCCTGGACGTTGTCGATGCCGACGTGGTCTATCGGGACGTCGACGACGTGCTCGCCGAGCATCACCAGCGGCACGCCCGGTGCCAAGTCGCCAAAGTCGTTGGTATGCAACGCTTCCGGGCTGATGATTGCGCCGTCGATCAGATGCGGGCCCAGCGCGGACAACGCGTTGTGCTCCCGCTCCCTGGTGCCCAACGTCTGCTCGATGAGGACGTTCCACTCGTGCTCCTGCGCTGCCTGCAGCACCAGACCCGCGAGCTCGCCGAAGTACGGGATGCTCAGTTCGGGAAGCATCAGCCCGAGGAATCCGGTGCGGCCGCGGCGGAGGTTCCGTGCCCCGAGATTGGGCCGGTAGCCGGTCGACGCCAGCGCCTCCTCGACGCGCCGCCGGTTCTCCGGCTTCACGAAGTCGTAGCCGTTGACCACGTTCGACACGGTTTTGACCGAGACGCCCGCCAGCTTGGCGACGTCCTTGAGCGTGGCCACCCTCGCTCCCCTCTGCAGTGCTCCGGCACAGATCCGGCATAGATCCGGCACAGCCTAACCGCGCGAACGGCGGATTTACAACGTTGTACCAACGATGTAAATCTGGCATCGTCCTGATGAGTGACATGGGTCACCGCCGACCCGTGTGCTCGACTTCCCCGAGGAGCGATCGATGTCCCTGCCCATCCGCCGCACCCTGCTCCTGGTGGCCGGCCTCGCGCTCGCGCTGACGGCCTGCACCAGCCGCGAGACCCAGCAATCCGCCCCGTCGGGGGCGGGACCGGCCGCTTCGGCGGCGCCCAGCCAGGCCGCCGGGCCGGGATGCGCCCGCGAGAAGACCGGCTACCCGCAGGTGGACGTGAAGAACGCGGTCATCGGCTTCTCCCAGTCGGAGAAGGAGGCGAACCCGTTCCGGATCGCCGAGACGCAGTCCATCAAGGACGAAGCGGCGAAACTCGGTGTCCCGTCGGACAAACTCCTGGTCACCAACGCGCAGAGCGATCTCAACAAGCAGGTCAGTGACATCAAGTCGCTGCTCGACCGGGGCGCGCAGCTGCTCATCGTGGCGCCGCTCAACTCCGACGGCCTGCAGCCCGCCCTCGACGCGGCGAAGGCCAAAAAGGTCCCGGTCATCACGATCGACCGCAAGGTGACTTCGCAGCCGTGCTCCGACTACCTGACCTTCATCGGGTCGAACTTCGTCGAGCAGGGCAAGCGCGCGGCGCAGGAGATGGTGAAGGCGACGGGCGGCAGCGGCAAGGTCGCGATTCTGCTCGGCGCGTCGGGCAACAACGTGACCACCGACCGCACCAAGGGTTTCAAGGACGAGATCGCCGCGACCATGGGTATCTCGATCGTCGCCGAGCAGACCGGCGAGTTCGATCGCTCCAAGGGCCAGACGGTGATGGAGCAGCTGATCCAGAGCAACCCCGAGATCACCGCCGTCTACGCCGAGAACGACGAGATGGGCATTGGGGCGGTCACCGCGCTGAAGGCCGCGGGCAAGACGCCGGGCAAGGACGTCAAGGTCGTGTCGATCGACGGCACCCGCAACGCCGTCCAGCTCATCGCCGACGGCAGCTACAACGCGGTGATCGAGTCCAACCCGCGCTTCGGCCCGCTCGCCTTCTCCACGCTCGCGGACTTCGCCGCAGGCAAGGAGATCCCGCCGACCGTGGTGATCTCCGACGACCAGTACGACTCGGCGAACGCCGCGCAGAAGCTTCCGAACGCGTACTGACGATGGAACCGGTTCTCGAGGTCGAAGGTGTGACGAAGACGTTCGCCGGGGTGCGCGCGCTCGACGACGTGTCGTTCGCGCTGCGGCCGGGCGAGGTGCACGCGCTGGTGGGTGAGAACGGCGCCGGCAAGTCGACGCTGATCAAGGTGCTCACCGGCGTGCACCGGCCGGACTCCGGCACGATCCACGCGCGGGGCGCGATCTCCACGATCTACCAGGAGGTCAATCTCATCCCGCTGATGAGCGTGGCGAGCAATGTGTACCTCGGCCGCGAGCCGAGGAAGCGGTTCGGGCTGGTCGACTGGGCGCGGATGAACTCCGACGCGGCGGCTTTGCTGGCGGACTACGGCATCGACGCCGACGTCCGCCGTCCACTCGGGACACTCGGCGTCGGCGCACAGCAGATGGTCGCGCTGGCGCGGGCGGTGTCGGTCGACGCCGACGTCGTGATCATGGACGAGCCGACGTCCTCTTTGGAACCACGTGAGGTCGAGACGCTGTTCGAGGTCATCGGCAGGCTGCACGAACGCGGGATCGCGATCGTGTACGTCAGCCACCGGATGGACGAGCTGTACCGGATCTGCGACCGTGTCACGGTTTTGCGTGACGGCAAGCGTGTCCACACTGGACCGTTGGCCGACCTGCCGAGGCTGGAACTGGTGTCGATGATGCTCGGCCGCAGTGTCGGCGACATCCGGTCCCACGGTGCGACGGCCTTCGAGGGCGATCACGAGGCAGGCCGGGAACCGGTGCTGCGCGCGGAAAACCTCACCAGCGGGAACCGGGTCTCCGACGTCTCGGTGTCGATCAAACCCGGCGAGATCGTCGGGCTCGCCGGGTTGCTCGGCTCCGGCCGGACCGAAACCGCGCGGGCCATCATCGGCGACCTCCCCTTGTCCGGCGGCACCGTGCTCGTCGGCGGAAAAAGCGTCCCGCAAGGGAATGTGGCGGCGGCGATGCGCGCGGGGGTCAGCATGCTCGCCGAGGACCGCAAGACCGAGGGGATCATCCCGCATCTTTCGGTACGGGAGAACGTCGTGCTCGCCGCGTTGCCGAAGTTGTCCCGCTTCGGCCTGGTCAGCCGGGCCCGGCAGGACCGGATCGTCGACACGTTCATCGAACGCCTGCGCATCAAGGTGTCCAGTCCCGATCAAAAGGTCGCGGAACTCTCCGGCGGTAATCAGCAGAAGGTGCTGCTCGCCCGGTGGCTGTGCACCGAACCCAAGGTGCTGCTGCTCGACGAGCCGACGCGGGGCATCGACGTCGGCGCCAAGGCGGAGGTACAGGCGCTGATCGACGAACTCGCCCGCGACGGGCTGGCCGTCCTGCTGATCTCGTCGGAGATGGAGGAGCTTCTCGACGGCGCGGATCGGCTACTGGTGCTCAAGGACGGCGCGGTGGTCGGGGAACTGGCGGGGGAGAGCCTGACCCAGGACCACGTGCTGGCCGCGATCGCTTCGGGCGGTGAGACCGATGACTAGTACGCGGCAAAGAACAGAGGATCCGGGAAGCACGGACACGGGGAAAACGGTGGACCGGACCCGGGTGGCGCGCTGGCTGCAGGAGTACGGCGTGTACGTCGCCGTCGTCGCGCTGGTGCTGTTCAACATCGCTTTCACGGCGAACTTCCTGACCGTCGGCAACTTCCGCACCCAGCTCATCCAGGCGGCACCGGTACTGGTGGTCGCGCTCGGGATGGCGCTGGTGATCGGCACCGAGGGCGTCGACCTGTCGGTGGGCGCGGTGATGGCGCTCTCGGCCGCGCTCGTCCCGCTGTACCTCGGGGCGGGGACGCTGCCCGCGGTGGCCATCGCGCTCGCGGCCGGGCTCGCCGCCGGCGCGTTCAACGGCGTCCTCGTGGCCAAAGTCGGGATTCAGCCGATCGTCGCCACCCTCGCGTTACTGGTCGGCGGACGTGGTCTCGCGCTCGTGCTCGCCGACGGCCGGCTCATCCAGCTGCGTGATCCGGCGTTCCTGGCGCTGGGCACCGGCGAGGTGCTCGGGATCCCGGTGAGCGTGCTCATCGCCGCCGTCCTCGCCGTGCTGGTGGCGGCGCTGGTCGGGAAGACGGCGTTCGGCAGGCGGCTGGTCGCCATCGGCGGCAACCGGCGGGCGAGTGTGCTGGCCGGGCTGCCGGTGAACCGCGTCCTCATCGGCGTCTACGCGATCTGCGGGCTGCTCGCGGCACTGGCCGGGGTGCTTTCGACAGCGCGTCTCGGCGCCGGCGACCCAGCGGACGCCGGGCTGCTGATGGAACTGTCCGCGATCACCGCGGTCGTCGTCGGCGGGACCCCGCTGACCGGCGGGCGCGTCCGCGTCCTCGGCACGGTGATGGGTGTCCTGCTCATGCAGCTCGTCCGCGCCACCCTCATCAAGCACAACCTGCCGGATTCGACCGCGCAGATGATCCAGGCCGCGATCATCGTCGGCGCGGTATACGTCGCACGGGAACGGAGCAGCCGATGACCGCGGCGCCCACACTGGCCGGTCAGGACTCCACCCGGCGTGAGCTGATGACCGGGGTACTGCAGAAACAGGGCGCGGCGATCGCGCTGGTGCTCATGGTCGCGGTGGCGTGGCTGCTGTTCCCGCGCTTCGGCAGCCTCGACAACCTGCGCGACATCGCGTTGCAAAGCTCCTTCCTCGCGATCATCGCGCTCGGGATGACGTTCGTGATCATCACCGGCGGCATCGATCTGTCGGTGGGTTCGGTGTACGCGCTCGGCGGCGTTCTCGCGGCCTACGGGTCGCAGTGGGGATTCCTTGTCGCGTTGCTGCTCCCGCTGGCGGTATGCGGTCTGATCGGGCTGATCAACGGGCTGCTCGTCGCGAAAACCGGGATGGCGCCGTTCATCGTCACGCTGGCGACGCTGCTTTTCGCGCGTGGGCTGCTGCTCGCGATCACCACCGAGGGGGCGACGACGTACAAGATCCCGGAGGGTGAGGCGTTCGTCGAACTCGGCCGCGGCACGCTTTTCGGTTTCGGCTATCCGGTGTTCATCGCGGCGGCTCTCTGCCTGGTCGGCGGGCTCATGCTGCGGCGGACCCGGTTCGGGCAGTCGGTGTTCGCGACCGGCGGCTCGGAGCAGTCCGCGAAGCTGATGGGGCTGCCGGTCGTGCGCGCCAAGGTCACCGTCTACGTCATGAGTGGTGTCCTTGCCGGACTCGCGGGCGCGCTCACCGCGGCCTATCTGCAATCCGGTGTCACGGTCATCGGGGTCGGCCTCGAACTGGACGCCATCTCCGTCGTCGTCATCGGGGGCACCCTGCTCACCGGCGGGATGGGCACGATTCTCGGAACGGTCATCGGAGTGGGCATCCGAACGGTCATCCAGAACGTCATCAACCAGATAGGAACTCTCGACAGCAACTACCAATCGGTGGTCAGCGGCGCGTTCCTGCTGGTGGTCGTTGTTCTGCAGCGGTCGCTGGCCCGCACGACCACCCGGAGATAGGGAGCTCGCACGCATCGAAGAACCGCACGCGCCCTGTGTGTCCTGGCAGGTTTGCTGACCGCCGCGACGACACTGGTCCCCGTCGCCCAAGCCGCGCCCGTCCCGCTAGGCCATCACGAGCCCCCGCAGCACCACCAGTCACCACGGCGGCGCGTGAAGGACCCCTTCCCTCGGCTCAGCCGAAGAAACTCGACCTTCACACCTTCCCCAGTACAGGAAGGCCCCCTTCCTGTACCTAGGCGCAAGGAAGGGGGCCTTCCTGTACTTACACGCGAGCAACGCCGCAGGTGACGCGTAAGTGCTCAAGAGCGGATTGCTCTAACGACCCGAATCACTCACGAGAACCCGGCCTCGTCGGTCGCCGGTCGCCGCCTTCGATACTCCCGGTAATCTTGGCTCCATGACCGGCCCGGACGTACCTCTCACCTTCAAGCTCGCGTACGTCCCCGGCGTGACGCCCTCGAAGTGGGTGCGGATCTGGAACGAGCGGTCGCCCGGCGTCCCGCTCGAACTTGTTCAAACGAGTCCCGCCGACGCCGCGACGCTGGCCCGCGACGGCGAGGTGGACGCGGTGCTGCTGCGCCTCCCGATCGACCGGACCGGCCTGCACGCGATCCCGCTCTACACCGAGACGACCGTGGTCGTCGTCCCCAAGGACCACCTGGTCGCCGCCGCCGACGAGGTCTCGGTCGACGACCTCGCCGACGACATCGTGCTGCATCCGCTCGACGACACGCTGGACTGGGCTGAGCTGCCGGGCAAGCCCGCGCTGGAGCGCCCGGCCACCACCGCGGACGCCGTCGAGCTAGTCGCCGCGGGGGTCGGGCTCCTCGTGGTCCCGCAGTCCCTCGCGCGCCTGCACCACCGCCGCGATCTCACCTTCCGGCCGGTCTCCGGCGCGCCGGAGTCCGGCGTCGCGCTGTCCTGGCCGGAGGACGAAACCACCGACCTGATGGAACAGTTCATCGGCGTCGTCCGGGGCCGGACCGTCAACAGCACACGAGGACGCCGGCAGACTCCCGAAAAGCAGACCACGGAGAAACAGGCCCCGGCGAAGCGCTCCGAAGCCGGTGGTCGTAAAGCCCAGGCGACCGGCCGGACGCAGCGGCGTGGCGCTCCCAAGGGCGCCCCGAAGGGCGGCAAACGCGGGAAGCCCCGCCGCCGGTCCTAGGGCGTGTCTCAGCCGTCGGTCAGTCCTCGCTGCGAGCGGCCTTGACCCGCGCCTCTTCCTTGCGGACCTCGGCCAGGGACTCCCGCTCCCGCTTCAACCAGTCGGGGTCGTCAGTCTTGACCGCGTCGATCTGCTCGGTGGTGAGAGCGCCGGTGATCCCGCCTCGCGCCAGGCCGCTGATGGAGATACCCAGCTTCGCCGCGATGACCGGACGCGGGTGCGGCCCGTTGCGGCGCAGGTCCCGCAGCCATTCGGGCGGGTCGGACTGCAGTGTGTTCAGCTCGTCGCGGGAGACGACACCCTCCTGGAACTCCGCCGGAGTGGCTTCGAGGTACACACCCAGCTTCTTCGCCGCTGTCGCGGGCTTCATGGTTTGAGGGGTTTTCTGCGACGTCATCCTCTCAGGGTAACGAGCGCCTCGGACGCCGCCGATCACGCCCGGTGATCGGCGGTCCCGGTCACGCGCTCTTGGCCGGGAGGGTGACGCCGCCGAGCCCGCCGGTGCACCAGCAGCGCCGGGTCGTTCCGGTTCAGGTGGACCAAGTAGCGCGATCAGCAGGAACTGCGCGCAAACCGTCGTGAAAGCCCTCGTGCCCACGAGCCCGAGCAGCGCTCAGAGGTAGTCGAAGAAGCGGTCCCACCAGGACGGTGGGCGCTCGGCCGGGTAGAGGGCGTCGAAACCGCTGATCCCGGTGTACTTCGTCCACAGCGGATGTTCGGAGACGGGCAGGTAGCCGAGTGCTTCCAGCTCGTCTTCGATCCGTCTTCGGTCCTGGAGCGGGAAAAGCTCCCGCTCCTCGTCCTCGTCGTAGCTGCCGGGATTTCCCAGTGTCACCGCCGTGAGACCGCCGAAGTTGCTGACGGTGACCGTCAGATGGTCTGGTGCCGAGGTCGCGCTCGCCGGGATCACGATCCTGCCGAGGTGGCTGGCGTCCTGCACTCGGCGATCCACCGAGCACGAACAGCCGAACCGCAGGTTCAGCCGGTCGGCGAGCCGCTCGAATCGTGCCCGCGAGGCCGGTCTGTCGAAGTCGTGTGGTACCTCCCAATGGTCGGGTTCGTCCAGCTCCCGGAGTAAAGCCCAGGTCTGCTGTTCGTCGAGGGGCATCGTCGCCTCCCGGCATCGGGTGGTCTAGTCCACTTATCGAAACGACCTTAACCAGCCCGATCCCGCGCGGACAATGGTGGGACGAATTTTAGTCCGAAGAAGTTTTGCGAGAGACCATCCTGATGTCGCTTGACAGCCGTGCGAGTGCCCGGACCGGAAGCGGCCCGGGCACCCGGATCTACAGCTTCTCGATCGCGGACTTGAAATCCGCCAGCGCCGCGCGATAAAAGCGGGGACCGTAGGAAACCCTGGCCACGCCGAGTTCCCGGAGTGTGGCCAGGTCCAGGTCCCCGCCGGTGTTGCCGTTCACCGGACACGCGAGTTCGATGACCAATGCGGCGAGGTCTTCCTTGCCGCGCACGCCGATCGGGTACACGCAATCGGCACCGGCGTCGCGATAGAGCCGCCCGCGCCGGATGGTTTCGGCGAGCCGGTCGGGTTCGGGAATCCCGGCGTCGCCGAGGAAGGCATCGACGCGGGCGTTGACGACGATCTGGACGCCCGCGTCCGCCGCCGCGGCCCGGATGTCCGCGAGCCGCTGAGCGTGTTCGTCCGCGTCGACCAGTCCGCCTCCCCGGTGATCGGTGTCCTCCAAATTGCAGCCGACGGCGCCGGTCTCCAGCAGCCGGTCCACGAATTCCCGTGGTGCCAGGCCGTAACCCGCCTCCGCGTCCACCGTGACCGGCACGGAGACCGCGTGAGCGACCCGGCCCGCCGCCGCGAACATCTCCTGCCACGGCGCGCCTTCGCCGTCGGGAAAGCCGAGCATCGCCGAGACGGCGGCGCTGGCGGTGGCGATCGCGGGGAATCCCGCCTCCGCCACGACCTCGGCGCTCGCCGCGTCCCAGACGTTCGGCAGTACCAGCATCTCCCCACTGTGCAGACCACGCAGTGTTTCGGCTCTTGCCGTCAGATCGGTCATCGGTCTCCTCCTCGATCGGTACCGGACAAGACGGGGGCCCGCGGTGCGTCGGCCGGTCGCCTGCCCGGCATACCCAGTGCGACCAGCATGCCGGTGAACGCGAACGCGACGACAGCGGCCATCGCCGCGGTGAAGCCGTCGCCGAATTCCGCCGCCGAGACATGGCTTCCGGCACCGGAGAAGACGGCGACGGTGACCGCCACGCCGAACACCCCGCCGAAGATCCGCAACATCATGAACACGCCCGACGCCTTGCCGATTTCGGGTGGCAGGACGGCCGCGACGACCGACCGCTGCGCGGCGGGCATGGCCGAGGTGACCCCGACACCGCTGAGGATCAGGCCAGGCAGGAGGGCCGGGTAGCTCGTACCGGGACCGGCGACGAAGACGATCCAGCTCATGCCGATGGTCTGGAGCAGCAGGCCGGCGGCCACGAACGTGCGTGCGCTGTACTTGTCCGCCAGCCTTCCGGCGATCGGCGCGCAGATCATCAGCGTCGCTGTCCACGGCATCATGCGCAGGCCTGCCCCGAACGGCCCGGACCCCTGCGCGATCTGGAAATACTGCGGCAGGAAGAACAACGTGCCGTACAGCGAGGCGAAAACGCAGAAGTTCGCCGCGTTGGCCGTGGCGAACGCCCGTAGCCGGAAGAACCGCATCGGCAGCATCGGCGCTTCACTGTGGCGTTCCCAGAACACGAAGGCAATCACGAGCACGACGCCGAGAATCAGCGCGCCCAGCACCTCCGCGCTGCCCCAGCCCGCGAGATTCCCGCGGACCAGGCCCCAGACGAGGCCGAGCGAACCCAGCGTCACCAGGACGACGCCGACCTGGTCGAGCCGGATGTTCGGGCCGGCGCTCTCGTCGACGCGCCGGAGCGTGAGCAGCACGGCGACCACGCCGATCGGCAGGTTGAGCCAGA
Organism: Amycolatopsis sp. NPDC051071; assembly: GCF_040682875.1. Lineage (NCBI taxonomy): Bacteria > Bacillati > Actinomycetota > Actinomycetes > Pseudonocardiales > Pseudonocardiaceae > Amycolatopsis > Amycolatopsis sp. NPDC051071. Next base: position 31,544 of record NZ_JBFBBY010000007.1, read on the forward strand.
AAATCCCTTGCCAGGCCAGCCCTTCGGCGATCGCGCCGCCGATGAACGGGCCGCTGAACGTCGCCACGCCGGTGAGCCCGAGATAGAGCCCCATCGCCTTGCCCCGCCGCTCCGGCGGGAAGATCGCGCTGATCAGGGTGAGCGAAAGCGGCAGCACCATCGCGGCACCCGCGCCCTGCACCGCCCGCGCCGCGATCAGCGTCCCGATGTCCGCGGACAGCGCGCACGCCACCGAGGCCAGGGTGAACACCACGAGCCCGGTGACGAAGATCCTGCGGCGGCCGAACCGGTCACCGAGTGCCGCGCCGGTCAGCAGCAGGACCGCGAAGGTCAGATTGTAGGAGTTGACCGTCCATTCGAGTTCTTCGATCGAGGCGGCCAGATCCCGCCGGATCGTCCCCAGCGCCGTCGTGACGACTTGGCTGTCCAGCGCCATCATGAACGACGCCAGTGAGGCGAGCCCCAGTACCCATACCTGTTTGGGCGTCAAGTTTTCTCCTTGGGTGGAAGTGTTTTCGGGCATGACCGGGGCACCCGCCCGGCCGGGCGTGGCTTCGGTGGGAGGAAGGGATCAGCCGCGCAGCGAGCGGGGCAGCCCGAACGCGGTCAGCAACGAGTTGTCCAGGAACCGGGTCACCGCGGTGATCCGGTCGCCCGCGAGTTCCAGCACGAGGACCCCGTGCGCGTGGCAGATCGGCGTCCGCGGATCGCGGAGATAGCAGCCGAACGCGGGCTGCCCGTTCGCGCGGGTCGGGATCAGCGAATACCGGCGGCCGTCGCGGAGGGCGACCGTGGCCAGGAAGTGCCCGACGGCGTCCGGCCCCTGGTACTCCAGCGGAAGCGGTGGCATGGTCAGCCACGCGTCGTCGGTCAGCAGGGCCACGATGGCCTCGACGTCACCGGCCTCGAAAGCATGAGTGAACTCGTCGACGATCCGGCGTTCGCGCGGTGAATCCGGCAGGGGAGCGGTCTCCCTGCCGCCGTCCGGCATCTCCTTGGCCAGCGCGGTGCGTGCCCGGTTGAGCGCGCTGGTCACGGCGTTCTCGCTGGTGTCGAGGATTCCCGCCACCTCGGCGGCGCGGAACCCCAGGACGTCCCGCAGGACGAGTACCGCCCGTTGCTTCGGCGGCAGTTGCTGCAGCGCCGCGAGGAACGCCAGCGAGATCGACTCCCTGGCCTCGTAGCGGGCTTCCGGGCCGGGGACCTGGTCGGCGATCTCGTCGAGCAGGAGATCGGGGTAAGGCTCCAGCCAGCTCGGTTCCGGGCGGCGGCGTGACGGCTCGGGCAACGGGACCTCCGATCGGTAGGCCGCGTGCTCCCGCGGGCGGCGGCCGTCCGCCCGCAGCGCGTTGAGGCAGCGGTTGGTCGCGATCCGATACAGCCAGGTCCGCACGGACGCGCGTTCCTCGTACGCGCCGATCCCGCGCCACGCCGCCAGCAAGGTCTCCTGCAGCAGGTCCTCGGCGTCCTGCACCGAGCCGAGGATGCGGTAGCAGTGCACCTGCAGCTCACGGCGGTACGGCGTGACGAGGTCGCGGAACGCCTCGTCGTCACCGGCCTTCGCCAGCGTCAGCAGCTCGTCCACCCGCATACCCGGCTCCTTCCTCCAGTGGTCCTTCTCGGAGGTACTGACACCGCCGATGCCGGAAACTGGTCGGCCCTCGCCGAGTCTCCTCCGGTTTTTCGCGGAAAACCGGTTCCCGGTCCATTTCGGAGTGGCTACACTCCCCACGAACCACACCACGACGAGGAGAGGACAAGGACCGTGCGTCATCACCACGCCGTCGTCGTCCCCTCTGCTCGTTACGAGGTGATCCTGGTGTCTCCGGCTACCCGGTGCCTGCCGCGCGGCTCGCACCGGAACCCGTGACGGACGCCTGAACTTTTCGCGCCGCTTTTTCCGTTGTACAGCAACGGAAAAGGCGTTTGTTCGCGTTCGCCGGAATCGCGCCCGTCGGAGTTTCCGGAGATCACCCGAAAGGCCCGCGCCATGCGCACCTTCCCGCTGTCCAACGTCCGCAACCTCGGCATCCTCGCCCACGTCGACGCGGGCAAGACCACCCTCACCGAACGGATCCTGTACGTCACCGGCACCACCTACAAACGGGGTGAGGTGCACGACGGCACGACCGTGACCGATTTCGATTCCCAGGAGCGCGACCGTGGTATCACCATTTTCGCCGCCGCCGTCAGCTGCACTTGGGACGGCCATCGCGTCAACCTGATCGACACCCCCGGCCACGTCGACTTCTCCGACGAGGTCGAGCGGTCGCTGCGTGTCCTCGACGGCGCGATCGCGGTGTTCGACGGCGTCGCCGGGGTCGAACCGCAGAGCGAATCGGTATGGCGGCAGGCCGACCGGCACCGCGTACCGCGGATCGCGTTCGTCAACAAACTCGACCGCGCCGGCGCCGATCTGGACGCGGCGGTGGAGTCCATCCGGGAGCGGCTGCATCCGCGTCCGCTGGTGGTCCAGTTGCCGATCGGGGCGGAAGACGGCTTCGTCGGTGTCGTCGACCTGCTCCGCATGCGGTCGCTCGTCTGGGCCGACGGTGCCGAAACGGCCGAGGAAGGGCCGGTTCCGGAGTCCCTTGTGGACGAAGCGAACCGGCGACGCGGGCTGCTCGACGAAGCGGTGGCGGAACTCCACCCGGCGGCGCTGGAGGAGTTCTGCGAGACGTCGACGGTCTCGGCGGAGACGCTGGCCTCGGCGCTGCGCGAGCTGACCCGGACCGGCGACGGCGTCGTGGTGCTGTGTGGTTCGGCCTACCGCGACCGCGGTGTCGAGCCGTTGCTGGAAGCCGTGGTGGCCTACTTGCCTTCGCCGTCGGATGTCCCACCGGTACGAGGTGAGTACGAGGGCACGGCACAGGAGCGGCCCGCCGATCCGTCGGCGCCGTTCGCGGCGCTGGTGTTCAAGGTGAACGCGACCGCCACCGGGCGGCTGACGTACCTGCGGGTGTATTCGGGCACGATCCGGACTTCGGAGGCGGTGATGGACGTGGGTACCGGGCGCACCGAACGCGTCGGCCGCATCCTGCGGGTCCAGGCGGACCGGCATACCCGGGTGGACAGTGCCATCGCGGGCGACATCGTCGCGGTGGTCGGGCTGAAGTCGGCCCGCCCCGGTGCGACCCTGTGCACGCCGTCGGCTCCGCTCCTGCTCGAACCGCCCGTCGTCGCCGATCCGGTGGTGTCGGTCGCTGTCGAGGCACGCACGGGTACCGACACCGAGCGCCTGCTCTCGGCACTGGCGCGGCTGATCGAGGAGGATCCGTCGCTGGTGATCCGGACCGATCGCGAGACCGGCCAGACCCTGCTTTCGGGGATGGGCGAACTGCATCTGGAGGTGGCGGTGGAGAAGATCCGCCGCGACCACGGGCTGGACGTCGGCGTCGGACGGCCTCGCGTGGCCTATCGCGAGACGGTGGCCCGAGGCGTGTCCGGTTTCGTCTACCGGCATGTCAAACAGGACGGCGGCGCCGGGCAGTTCGCCCACGTCGTCATCGACACGGAACCCTTGGCGGAAGGGGAGTTCGACTTCCGGTCCACTGTGGTCGGTGGCCGGGTGCCGCAGGAGTACGTCCGCGCGGTCGAAGCGGGCTGCCGGGACGCGCTGGCCGAGGGACCGCTCGGCGGGCATCCGGTGACCGGCGTACGCGTGACGCTGTCCGACGGGGCCACCCATTCGAAGGACTCGTCGGAGATGGCGTTCCGCACGGCAGGCCGGTTCGCGCTCCGCGAGGCGTTGCGTGCCGGTGTGATGACGCTGCTGGAGCCGGTCGTCGAGGTCACGGTCACCGTGCCGGAAAGCGTGGTCGGCGTGGTACTCGGTGACCTCGCCGCCCGGCGCGGCCGCGTGCTGGGTTCGACGACGCGCGCGGGCACGACCGTGGTCACCGCGACCGTGCCGCTGGCCGAACTGTTCGGCTACGCGACCCGGCTGCGGAGCCGCACGCAAGGCCGGGGCACGTTCACCGCCCGGCCGACCGGATACGCCCCGGCACCGGAGTCGCAAGTGGTCCGGTAGTACGACGATGGCCCGCCCACCACGTGGTGGGCGGGCCATCGCCCGAACCGCCGCCGTCCCGGCGATCGGGCACCGGGACGGCGGCCGTCTTCAGCCCGTCACGCCGGATGAGGCGGACGGCAGTTCTGCCGCGGCAGCGGCTGCGTTCCGTTGGTGTACACGCCGTCCGCGATCGTGTCTTCCATGATCGAGCGATTGTCCGCGGGACGCGCCCACTGGTAGCACCAGTGCTGCGCGTAGTACCCGCCCGGAGCTTCGAACGTGTCGAAGTGGCAGACGCCATCGGTCTCGATGCAGTAGCGGATGAACGGGATGCCGCCGAAATCGGTGCGGCCCGGGCCGAACGAGACGTAGCCGCCGAACGGCGACGGCGCCCCGGTGCCCGGCGGGAGTACCGCGCTGATCCCGCGTCCCGGCGGACCGACCGGCTGCATTGGATCCGCGAAGATCTTCGCGCTGAACCGGGACTTGTCCACGCCAAGGTTCCCGTCGGCGATGTCGTTCAGCACGCGGTTCGCGACCAGTGCGCCCTGCGAGTAGCCGACGACGGTGAACTCCGCGCCCGGGTTCTCGGCGAACGAGCTCTGCACCACGCGACGAGCCTCTTCGTGCCCACGCGCGACACTCTGGTCCATCGGGGTCTGGTCGCAGTTGGGCAGCCCGGCGGCACCGGCCGGGTAGTGGACCACCTTCCGGATCCCGCCCCGCAACCAGGCGTCGTTGTACACGGTCGCGGCACCGTCGCAGGTGCCGCCGATGAGGATGTAGTAGCGCGCTTGGTCGGCCTGGGCGGCGGGCGCGACGGCGCCGATCAGCCCGGTGGCCAGCGCGGCCGCCAGCAGGACCCCCCTGAGTTTCTTCACATCACTGTCCCTTCGTTCGACTACGGTGCGTGTCGGAACGTTAGGGATGCGTCATGAAATTTTGATGAAACCCGCCGTCAGGCCCAACGCGCTGGGCTGAACACCTCAATGCGAGAGCACGTTCACGACATGGCCGTCGGGGTCGCGGACGAAGAACCGCCGCACGCCCCACGGTTCGTCGGTCAGTTCGTGCACGATCTCCGCACCGGACGCCTTCGCCTCCGCGTACGCCGCGTCGACGTCCTCGACCTGGATCGAGGCCACCGGCACGACGGGACCTGTCTCGTCATGCGTCATCAGGCTCAGCTGGACCGCGGGCCGCGCTGGATCGGCCAGTGTCACGATCCAGCCGTGGTCCATCACCACCTCGAAGCCGAGCACTCGCTCATAGAACGCTTTCGCCTGCTCCAGCGACTTGCTTTCCAGATTCGGAACCACCCGCGTGATCGTCATGCGCTGATCCTGGCACAGCGATACGACGTTTCCAGGGCAGCAGGAGCGGCGTCGCCAGGATGAGCACCCCGGCGATCCCGACCGCGGTCCGGGGCCCGACGACGGCGGCGAGCAGGCCCCACAGCGCGGTCAAGGCCGCGGTGGTGAGCTTGCCGGCGATCGACCAGGCGGACAACGTGCGGGCCGCCCGGTCGAAGGGCACCTGTTCGAGCCTGGTGGTGGCGAGCACCGGGTTGAACACGCCGATGCAGGTGATCAAGGCGAATTCCACGACGACGACCAGCACCAGACCCGAAACCCCGGGATGGATGAACACCAGGCCGACCGGCCAGCAGACACGCAACGTACCCGCGACGAGCAGGACCTTCTCCCGTCCGAACCGGGGGACCACCCGGCGGGACAGACGTGCCCCGATCAGCCCGCCGAGGCAGGGGATGGCGAAGGCGAGCGCGTACTCCCACGGTGTGAAGCCGAGCTGGCCGAGCATCATGACGGCCAGCAGCGGCGCGGTCGCCATGATCAGGCCGCTGACCACGATCGTGTTCGTGAACAAGGGGCGCAGCAACGGGTGGGTGAGGATGAAACGCCACCCTTCGCGCAGGTCGCGGCCGCTCAGCCGGGGGCCGTCCGGCCGCGCGGGTGTCGGTTCGGAGCCGCCGACGGCCCGGATCCCGATGGCGGACAGCAGGTAGCTGACCGCGTCGGCGGCGATCGTCGTCACCGGCCCGAACAAGCCGACGGCGAACCCGCCGAGTGGCGGTCCGAGTACGGTCGCGGTCCAGGTGGTGGATTCGAACCGGGCGTTCGCGACGAGCAGGTCCTCCCTCGGCAGCAGTGTTTTCAGGAAGGCGCCGCTCGCGGCCATGAACGTGATGTCGGCCGCGGCGACGACGACCGACACGGCGAGAAGCTGGCCGAAACCGAGCCACCCCAGCGCGTACGTCACCGGGATGGTCAGCAGCGCCCCGAACCGGATCAGGTCCATCCCGATCATCACGGGCCGTTTGCGGCGGAACTCCACCCACGGCCCGAGTGGCAGCGCGACCACCGCCCCGACCACGAGACCGGCCGCCGCGAGCAGCGAGACCTCGGTCGCGCCCGCGCCGAGCACGACGATGGCGATGAGGCTGAACGCGTCGAACGCGAACCTCGTGCCGAACGCGCTCGCCGCGTACGCGGCCCATAACCATCCGAATCGTCGCCCCAGCGATCTCCCACCCACCGCGAGATCAAAGCAAGCCGCGGCTCCCAAGTCGAACAACGGGTCGTTGCCGGGTCACAACCACGGGTTGTACGCCCTAAAGGTCTCCGAGCGCGGTCACCGGCGATTCGACGCAGTCGGCGACGAACCGCAGGAAGCCACCGGCGGTCCCGCCGTCGCACACCCGGTGGTCGAACGCCAGCGTCAGCTCACAGACCTTCCGAGGGACGAGCGCGCCGTCGACGACCCAAGCGCGATCGATGATCCGGCCGATACCGAGGATCGCCGCCTCCGGGTGGTTGATGATCGCGGCGGAGCCGTCCACCCCGAACACGCCGTAGTTGTTCACCGTGAACGTGCCACCCGCCGGGCCGGGTTTGCCTTCCCGCGCCTGTGCGGCCCGTTCGCCGATCGCGGCCGAAAGCTCCCTTGTGGACAGTGAACCCGCGTCGCGGACGACCGGCACGACGAGACCGCGGTCGGTCTGCGCCGCGAACCCGAGGTTGATGTCCCGCAGCTGGACGATCTCGTCGCCCTCGACCCGGGAGTTCAGCTCGGGGTACTTTTTCAGGCCCGCGACGGTGAACCGGGCGATCAGGCCGAGAAGACTCACCGGGCGATCCGGCACGGAAGCGTTGAGGGACTTCCTCGCCGCGACGAGTTCGGTGGCGTCGACGTCGACCCACACCGTGGCCTCGGGGATCTGACGCCGGGAGGCCGTCAGCTTGTCGGCGACGGCTTTGCGAATCCCGGTCAGCGGGATGCGTGTCTCGCCGTCACGCGGTGCGGGGACGGCGGTCAGCACGGCCTCGACGTCGGCACGCCGGATGATGCCGCCGGGCCCGCTCCCGGTGAGCTTCGTCAGGTCGATCTTGTTGTCGACGGCCATCTTGCGGACGAACGGCGAGATCACGCCCGGCGCCTTCGACGGCTTCCCGGGAGTGGTGACGACGGCGGTACGCGTCCGGCGGCGCCGTGTCGTGGTCGTGGTCCCGTAGCCGATGAGGACGTTGCCGCTGCCCTCGCTCGCGGTCGTCACGCCGGGCTCGGTGAACCCGGGGCCGATGGTGAGCAGGGGAGCCCCGACCGGCAGCGACTGGCCGGGCTCGCCGTGGAGGCGGGTGACGACGCCGGCGAACGGCACGGGCACCTCGACGGCGGCCTTCGCGGTCTCGACCTCGACGACCGGCTGGTCGACGTCGACAGTGTCGCCCTCCGCGACGAGCCAGTTCACGATGGAGGCCTCGGTCAGTCCCTCGCCGAGGTCCGGGAGCAGGAAGTCAGGCACCGGCCACCGCCGGTTCGTCGTTCCACTGCAGGCGGGCGATGGTGTCCAGGATCCGGTCGACGTCCGGCAGCTGGTGACGTTCCAGTTTCGGTGGCGGGTAAGGGATGTCGAGCCCGGTGACCCGCAGCACGGGCGCGTGCAACTGGTGGAAGCACTGCTCGGTCACCCGCGCGACCACCTCGGCACCGTAGCCGCCGAATCCGGCGGCTTCGTGGACGACGACAGCGCGTCCGGTGCGTCGCACCGAGGCGGTGACGGTCTCGTCGTCGAACGGGTTCAGGGAACGCAGGTCGACGACCTCGACGTCCCAGCCCTCGGCGGTCGCGGCCTCCGCGGTCTCCAAGGCGGTGGCGAGCATCGGGCCGTAGGCGATCAGCGTGACGTCCTTGCCTTCGCGGCGCACGACCGCGCGGTCCATGGCCGCGCCGTCGCGGGTGAACGAGACGGACTCCTTGGCCCAGTACCGGCATTTGGGTTCGAGGAAGATCACCGGATCCGGTGAGTCGATCGAGTCCCGCAGGAGGTCGTAGGCGTCCTGCGGGGTGCCGGGCGTGACGACGCGGAGGCCGGGGGTGTGGGTGTAGTAAGCCTCGCTCGAATCGCAGTGGTGCTCGACTCCGCCGATCCCGCCGGCGTACGGGATGCGGATGACCATCGACAGCGAAAGGGCGCCACGGGTGCGGTTCCGGAGTTTCGCGACGTGCGAGGTGATCTGCTCGAACGCGGGGTAGGCGAAGGCGTCGAACTGCATTTCGACCACCGGCCGGAAACCACCCATCGCCATGCCGACCGCGAAGCCGACGATGCCGGACTCGGCCAGCGGTGTGTCGAAACAGCGGTCTTCACCGAAGTCGGCGGTGATGCCATCGGTCACCCGGAAGACGCCGCCGAGCGGGCCGACGTCCTCGCCGAAGATCAGCACGCGGTCATCGTCCTTGACGGCGTCGCGCAGGGCGGCGTTGAGGGCCTGCGCCATCGAGATCTCGGTCATCAGGCCTCCAGTGCTTCGAGTTCGGCGGCGACCTGGGCGCGCTGGGCGGCCAGGTGACGGGTCGGCTCGGCGTAGACGTGCTCGAACAGGGAGAGCGGGTCGGGCTCGACGTCGGCGTTGAGGGTGTCGCGCACGCCGGCCGCGAAGGTCTCGGCCTCGGCATGGAAACGTTCGATGTCCTGTTCGGACAACAGGTTCTCGTTCGTCAGATAGGTCTCCAGGCGGCGGACCGGGTCGGCCGCCCGCCACTTCTCGACCTCGGCCGAGTCCCGGTAGCGGGTCGCGTCGTCGGCGTTGGTGTGGGCGTCGATCCGGTAGGTGTGGGCCTCGACCAGCACCGGCCCGCGACCGGCCCGCGCGTGTGCGACGGCGTCGTCCAGCACCGAAAGCACGGCGACCGCGTCGTTGCCGTCGACCTGCTCCGACCGGACGCCATAACCGACGCCCTTGTAGGCCAGCGCGGGCGCGGCGCTCTGCTTCTCGAACGGCACCGAGATCGCGAAACCGTTGTTCTGCACGAAAAAGACCGCAGGCGCCTTGAAAACGGCCGCGAAGTTGAGCGCCTCGTGGAAGTCGCCCTCGCTCGTGGCGCCGTCACCGATCAGCGCGAACGCGACGGCCTCTTCGCCGCGGCGTCGCATCGCGTGCGCGAGCCCGGCCGCGTGCAAGGTCTGGGTCGCCAGCGGTGTGCACTGAGGAGCGACGCGAGTCTTGGCGGGGTCGTAACCGCAGTGCGCGTCGCCGCGGAGCAGCGTCAGGATCTCGCCCGGTTCGAGGCCGCGGGCGACCAGTGCGACCGAGTCGCGATAGGTGGGGAAGAGCCAGTCGGCCTCGGTGAGCGTCAGCGCGCTCGCGACCTGGCAGGCCTCTTGGCCCGCACTCGACGGGTAGACCGCGAGCCGGCCCTGTTTGGTGAGCGCGGTCGCCTGGACGTCGAACCGGCGGCCCAGCACCATCAGCCGGTACGCCTCGACAAGCCGCTCGGCGGGCGGCTCGGTGTAGCCGCCGTGTTCGTCGACGCGTGTGCCGTCCTCGGCGAGGAATCGCACCGGGACCGGGGACGGCAGCAACGCGGCGGCAGGAGTCTCCCGCGGCATGACGCAGCACCACCTTTCGCAGACATATGATGCTGAGATGGTCGTTTCTGGAGTCCCAGTGTTCAAGAGGCAGGCGAAATGAGCGACAAACTGTCTTCAGAATCGGTTCAGCCAGGCCAGACGTCCTCAAGTGGCGTGGCTCACGGTTCGCATCCGGGACGAACGGTCCTTGCCCTGGACGACATCGACCGTGCCATCCTCGCCGAGCTCACCGCGGACGGCAGGATCGCCGTCCGCGCGCTGGCGGAACGGCTGCACATCTCGCGCACCAACGCCTACGCGAGGCTGGACCGGCTGATGTCCGAAGGCGTCATCACCGGCTTCGGCGCCCGGATCGACCCGCGGCGGGCCGGATTGGGGACGAGCGCGTACATCTTGATCACCGTCGAGCAGACGTCATGGCGCACGATGTCCGCCGAACTGCGGGAGATCCCGTACGTCGAGCATGTGTCACTGGTCGGCGGCGACTTCGACATCCTGCTGCTGGTGCGGACGCCGGACAACGCGTCGCTGCGGGACGTCGTCCTGGAACGCCTGCAGGCACTGGACGGCGTGCGCTCCACGCGGACCTGGCTGATCTTCGAAGAGCAGGCAGGCGCCGCGTCCGGCGCGCGCGATCAGTGCCCGGTTCCTCCGGACCGCAGCCGGTGACCGTGTGGATTTTGACGCGTTGGACGAGCCAGAATCCACACAGTCCCGCATGTGCGGTTCGCAATGGGGGTCGTGAGTGATGCTCGGCCTTGTCTATGAAGGATTTGGGACACTCACCGTCCCAAATCCTTCATAGACGCGGACAGCTTCCTCCGGACCGACCACCTACCACGCAACCTTTGGCTTACCCCTCAAAATGCTTCGCCCTCAGGCTTCCGGGATCCGTGGAGAGAACGCATGAGCGATGTGGGCGCCGTAGGTGTAACGCCTTCCGCTCTCACGCCGAATACAGGCGACCACGACGGTGGAGGCGGAGGAATCATGGCTCGCGTACTGCTCATGATGTCGGCCGTCGTGTTCTTCTTCGGAGCGATGGGTTGCGCGGCTCCGGAACCGCCGGCGCGCCCGCCTGTCACGGTCACGGCCAGCGCGGAGCCGACGACCGTCACGCCGACCACAGAGGCGACCACGACGGTCGTCGCCACCTCGACCCCGGCCGCGCCCACCACGACCAAGGCGTCCGTCACGACCAAGACCAAGGACAAGCGGATCCAGGCCGAGCAGCGCGAGGCGGCCTGCCGCAAGGATGAGAACCAGTGCTACGAGCCGGGGACGAACATCAAGTGCCAGACAGGTGGTTGCGTCAACGCGGCGCGAGGGATGACGCGGCGGGACGTCGAGACGGAGCGCGACAAGTGGCTGCGACAGCATCCGGGGTGGTGTGCCGCGGGCGAGACGGGGGCGGTGGGGCCCTGTTGACGGAGCCAGCGCCGTCAAGTCCATTCGGGTGATAACGGTTCGGCATTCGCGGTATCTGCCGTACTCCCTCTTGACACCTCCCTACGATCGCGGCGACTGGGTGGAGGAATGCGGTGACGGTGGAGGGCGCGGGTCAGGACTACCTGACGCGACAGATCGGGGCGCTGCTCGAAGCAATTCGCGCGGAGGGGCCGGTCGGTGAGGGCAGACGCAGTTTCCGGCTGGCCGGGCACCTCGCCGCCGAGGGCGGGTTCCACCTCGGCGACATCATGGCGGCGACCGCCCAGTTGCTGGCGGTGCACGCCTGGAACAACGGTTACCTCGGCGCGGCCGAGCTGCTGACCCGTCGTATGCGGGACTTCGGCGCCGAGTCGGTCGAACTGGTCCGGTACCTCGTGCGGCTGGAAACCGGCTGCGAGCAGGGTTGGCTCCCGCATGCGGATCGTGACGAACTGATCGCGTACGCCCGGCGCGTCCAGCGTGCGGACATCGAGGAGCGTGCGCAGGCGATCGAGCCGTCGTTGCCAGGGGTCACCGACCCCGAGCGTCCCGATCGGATGGCCAGTGAGTCGTGAGATAGTGCTCGGGATCCGCGAGGACGCCGCGGATCACGGATCCGGCCGCACCGCGCACGGCGGCGCCGGTGCCGAGCGGCGAACGCAGGATCCGCACGGGCGACCACGCCGTGCTGGGCACGCGGCGCTCCAGTTCGGCGAGAAGTGGTTCACGCAGCCAAGGTTCGAGCCGGGCGTAGGTTCCGCCGAGCACCACGGCCGGGACGTCCATCAGATTGACCACAGTGGACAGTCCGACGCCTAGGTGACCCGCGGCGGTGGACACCGCGGAAAGGGCCGCGCCGGATCCGGATTCCAGCGCGGACACGAGGTCGTCCACGGTCGCGGCACCGGAAAGCCGCAGGATCTCCTCCTGGCCCGCCATCCGTTCCAGGCAGCCGTTCGCGCCGCAGGAGCACGGCGGTCCGCCCGGCGCCACGGGCAGATGGCCGATCTCGCCGCCCGCGCCGCGCACGCCTTCGAACAGGGCGCGCTCCAGCACGATCCCCGCGCCGATCCCGATCTCCCCGGACACGTGGACGAAATCGGGCAGCGCCGTGCCGTGCCAGAGTTCGGCGAGCGCGGCGAAGTTCGCTTCGTTGCCGACGGTGAAAGCTTCGCCGAGCCGGTCCGCGAGATCGACGTCGCGCCAGCCAAGGTTGGGTGCCAGCCGGACAAGTCCGGATTCGACCAGGCCCGGAACGGCGACGCCGACACCGCAGACGGAGACGCCCAGCGCCTCCGCCCGCTTCCGTGCCTTGCGCAGGAACGCCGACACGCGGTGGAAAACCTGCGGCGTCCGGTTGTCGGCGTAGCGGACTTCCTCGAACCGGACGGTGCCGTTCAAATCGACAAGGCAGGACGCCAGGTAGTCGACGCCGATCTCGATGCCGAGCCCGTGCGGTCCACTGGGGGAGAGGGAGACGACGGTGCCGCGCCGCCCGGGGCCGACCCGTTGTTCCGGCTCGCCTTCGGCCACCAAATCCGCGGCGATCAGCCTGTCGACGACGCTCGACACGGTGGCCTTCGTCAGCCCGGTCGCGGTGGAAAGCCCCGCTCGTGACGTTCCGGGCCCGTCCGCGATCGCGCCGAGGACGAGGGCGGAGTTGTGCTGTCGCACGGTGTGCTGTCCCGCCGGGCGTGTGCCGATCATCGCGCGATTGTATTCGTTCGATGCCTGAACGAAAGCCTTGACCCGGCCGGGTGCCCGTCGATAAGTTCAGGCATCAAACTAATTCGTGGAGGCGTGATGTCCCAGGCACCGACGCGTGCGGACAAGTTCAGCTTCGGCCTGTGGACCGTTGGCTGGCAGGCGAACGACATGTTCGGTTCGGCCAGCCGGGCCCCGCTCGACGCGGTCGAGGCCGTGCACCGCCTCTCCGACCTCGGCGCCTGGGGGATCACCTTCCACGACGACGACCTCATCCCGTTCGGCTCGGCCGACGCCGAGCGCGCGCGGCATCTGAAGCGGTTCCAGGGCGCGCTCGCCGAAACCGGCCTCGTGGTGCCGATGGTGACCACGAATTTGTTCAGCCACCCCGTCTTCAAGGACGGCGGCCTGACCAGCAACGACCGCTCGGTCCGGCGATACGCCCTGCGCAAGGTGCTGCGGAATCTCGACCTCGCCGCCGAACTCGGGGCGTCGACCTTCGTGCTCTGGGGTGGCCGCGAAGGCAGCGAGACCGACGCCGCGAAGGACGTCCGCGCGGCCATGGACCGCTACCGCGAGGGCATCGACTTCCTCGCCCAGTACGTGATCGACCAGGGTTACGGTCTCCGGCTCGCCCTCGAACCGAAGCCGAACGAGCCGCGCGGCGACATCCTGCTGCCGACCGTCGGGCACGCGCTCGCGTTCATCTCGACACTGCGGAACCACGAGATCGTGGGCGTGAACCCGGAGGTCGGGCACGAGCAGATGGCCGGGCTCAACATCGTCCACGGCATCGGGCAGGCGCTGTGGCAGGGCAAGCTGTTCCACATCGACCTCAACGGCCAGCGCGGCCCGAGGTTCGACCAGGACCTCGTCTTCGGCCATGGCGACGTGCTGTCGTCGTTCTTCCTGGTCGACCTGCTGGAGCACGGCGGCTACGACGGGCCGCGTCATTTCGACTACAAGCCCCTGCGCACGGAGAACATGGACGGCGTCTGGGCCAGCGCCGAGGCCAATATGGCCAGCTACCTGCTGTTCGCCGAACGCGCCCGTGCCTTCCGGGCCGACCCCGAGGTGCGGGCCGCCCTGGACGCGGCCCTCGTGCCCGAACTGGCCGAGCCGACACTCAACGACGGCGAAACCGCGGCCGACCTGCTTGCCGACCGTTCGGCTTTCGAGGACTTCGACCCGGACAAGGCGGCCGAACGCGGCTACGGCTTCGTCCGCTTGTCACAGCTGGCTCTGGAACACCTCACCGGGGCGCGCTAGAACCCGGTCAAGTTTCGACCGGACGACGCTACCGTGTCAGGCGACTTCCGGTTCGACGTCGAGAAACGCCGCTTCCAGCCGTCGGATCCTGGCCCAGAACTCGGTCTCCCGGCCGGGTTCGAGGACGCCGAGATGCCCGCCGGGGACGACGCGGCCCACGAATGGACCGGACGTCCACACCCGCCAACCGCCGGTGGCGTCGTCGCCCGAGGTGAACGCGGGGTCGTCGGTGCCGCGCGTCGCCGCGATCGGGCAGGAGAGCCGGGTCCGCGTGGGTCCGCGGTAGGCGTTCAGCAACTGGAGATCGCCGAGCAGCAGGTCCAGCGCGTACTCCCAGCTTTCGGGGGAGTCGCGGTAGCCCGCGACCGGGGTGAGGCCGTCGCGGCCGAACACCCGTCCCATCGCCGAGGCGCCCGCCTTCGCGTTCTTCTCCGGCGTGCGCCGCTGCGGGGCGCACGCGTCCACGACGATCAACGCGCTCGGCGCGGCATCGAGCCGCTGAGCCATCTCCAGTGCGACGAAGGCACCCATGCCGAAACCGATCACCGTGGTGCGGGAGAACCAGTCCCGTGTCGTTTCGACGGCGAGCCGCGCGGCGAGGTCTTCGATGCTCGTGGCAGGCGCCTCGACGAGCCGCTCCCCGTGCGCGGGATATTCGATGCCCCAGACGTCCGTGCCTGCCGCGGCGGCGAGCGATTCGAACGTCCGCGAGGTGCCTCCGGCAGGGGGAACAAGCAGGTAGCCGCGCCCATTCTTGTCCGATGTGGACAGTGAGATGAGTGTGGCCGTCATGATCGGAAAGATACGCGCCGTCAACCCGAGCGGGGTGCCGGTTTGGTGCGATCAAGATCATTTCCCCCGATCGGGGAGGTTCGCCCGAAAGGTCACCCGCGATGTCGTATCCGGCGTCCGCCGTTCGACGTCCTGTTAAGAGCCGGAAGGAGAAAGCGATGAACACCACGACACTGGCCTCCACCACGCGGCTGAACCCGGTGGGCCGCACACTGCCGGTTCTGCTGGCGATGGAGGACGACGCCGAAGACGTCGGCCGCCTGTCCCCGGACGACCGCCTGACCTGTCACGTGCACGGACGCTGGATCCACCAGTGCGTCGCGTCCCCGCTGCACGTCAACCCGATCACCCGGCATCGCTGGTGCCGACCTTGCGGGACCGCGTTGATCGTATCCGTCGACGAACTCTCCGGTGACGTCACGATGTATTGCCCCCGGTGTGGCCACGGCGAAAGTGCCGCTTCGGCCCGGCTGATCGCCGCTTGCCGGACGAGTCTGGCAGCAGCCCGCGGCGGCCCGGCCGTGCACGCGGCCTAGGCCGCGGCCCGAAGGACACGGTCGATGATCAAGTCGCGGTCTTCCGGCCGAAGGTAGAGATAGTGCCCGGCACCAGGCAGGACTTCGACGTCGGCTCGGGGAAGCAGGCTTTCGAGCCGCGCGGCGGCCGCGGCCGAATCGTGGACGACGCTGCGGCCGCCGAACAGGGCGAGCACGGGCACCTTGATGGACCTGAGTGCCGCGTCGTCCGGTGGTACCTGGAACGGCACCCGCGCCCGATACGACCGGATCCCGGCCAGAACCAGCCCGGGTGCGGCGTCGTCCATGATGTCCGCCCCCGCGGACCATTTCAGGAAACCGCGCCAGAGCCGGTCGCTGTCGAGCACGGCGGCGAAGGCGCCCCACCACATCACCTTCCGGGAGAACGGCGCCGACACCGTCGTCGCGTCCAGCAGGCCGAGGGAAGCGAGCCTGCCGGGTGCGTGGATCGCCTGGTTGACGGCGTGCCAGCCACCCGTCGAACCGCCAACGAGATGCACCGAAGTGAGTGCCAAGTTCGCCAAGACGTCGTCGAGTGCGACGACACGGTCACGAAGGTCCTTGAACGGCACCTTTTGCACGCTGCGGCCCGCTTCGCCGAGTGTGTCGATCGCGTAGACCGGATGGCGGTCGGCCAGCGCCGGAATCAACGCCGCGTAGCAGGCCGACGTCGCCATGAGCCCGGGCAGCAGCACGATCGGCGCACCCCCGGTTCCGTAGCGATAGACCCGGGTCGAGCCATGACGCGTCTCGACGTCGAAGACCGCGTCCGGCTCCGGGCAGTCGGCCATCGCGCGGTCGTAGGCGGCGAAATACCGCTCCTCGGCCGCCGGATTCCTGAATCCCCCAACACTTGGCATCGGTGAACGTCCTTTCTCTCGGGAGGAGGACGCTATGAAGAGCCCGCTCACGGGTCTTGAACGAAAGTAAGATGCCGGAATGGGCGGGTGGAGCATCGTGGTGCCGCGGCGGGAAATCGCCCGCGCGTCCGGGGAGCGAATCCTCCGGCTGCCCCATCCCGCCCTCGCCGCCCATGTCCTGAGCTACGTCGCGCACGACCTGCCCGACACCGGGCCGGTCTTTTGGCAGGTCACGCCGTTGTCCGTGCTCACCTGGGTGATCGACCTCGAAGCGCCGGTCCGTCGATCGGAGGACGAGGGCGTGGTCCCGGATTCACCGATACTGGGTTTGCGGGACCGGCCGCTGGTCATGGAGCAGTCCGGGGCCACGCGTGGCATCGCCGTCGCACTGACCCCGCTCGGCGCCTACGCGTTGTTCAGGAACCCGTTGCGGGAATTGGCGAATTCGGTGATCGACGGCTGGGAACCACTCCGCGCCGGCCCTTTGCTCGAAAGGCTCGCGGAGGCGCCGGACTGGCCGGGGCGTTTCCGGCTGTTGGACGAGTACCTCATGGCGAGACTGCCCCGCGGTCCGGAACTCGCCGCGCCCGTCCGGTACGCCTGGGACAGGCTTTCGGCGGGCCCGGTCCGCGTAGACGCGCTCGCGGAGGAGATCGGCTGGAGCCGCCAGCACCTCAAAGTCCGGTTCCGCGAGCAGATCGGGTTGAATCCCAAGACGGTCGGGCGGATAGCCCGGCTCAACCGCACCATGGAGTTGCTGAACCGGGTGTCGCCCCCTTCGTGGTCGGAGATCGCGTACCTGGGCGGCTACAGCGACCAGGCACACCTCATCCGCGATTTCCGCGCGCTGACCGGCTGCACCCCGACCGACGTCGGCAAGCCCGCCGGGTTATTTGTTGCGCCAGGTCACGGCACGTGACGCGGCGCTCTCGTAAGGCTGGTTCGTGTACGCCAGCGAGGTGATCGGGTCCGACGCGACACCGAAGTACAGGCGGCACCCCTCGAAGACCGCTCCCTTGGTCGAAAAGTCTTTCGGCGCGAACGACTGGTCCTCGCAGCCCGTGACGTCGTGCTTCCCCATGCCCAGCAGGGTTCCGGGGAAACCGCCGCTTTTGGTCGACGCGGTCAGGATCGGCGTGGTCACCTCGGCGAGGTTGATCCCGTCGACGTTCGTCAGCTTCTCTCGAACGAAGAAGAAATACTTGCCGCGCAGTTTGGCCTTGTCCTCTTCCTTGAGCGGTAGCTCGTCGATGTCGGCGTCGGGCGCTTTGACCGATTCCACGGTGACCGTCAGACCGACGACGCCCTTCGCGTAGTAGCTGTAGAACGGGATGATCGCTTGCTCGCCGAACTTCAGCTTCGTGCCGGGTTTGACCGTCTGGTCACTGACTTCCAGCGTGGGTGTGGTGGTCAGGTACGGCTTTTCGGTGGTCTTGGGCGCGCTGGATGGCGCCTCCCCGGACGTCGTGCTGCCGGCGGCCTTGACCTGGCCGGTCGCGTCTGGCGTCGTGCATCCGGCCAGCGTGGCGCCGAGCAGGACGGCGAAGATGGCATAACGAACTCTCGGACGTGTGGGCACGACCGATCTCCCCTCGATTTCAAATACGTGGAATTCCCCCGGCGATCACTCTAGACAACGAGCGTTCACCCGATCGGCGGAGGTAGGTTGCGGGGCATGACCCAGGTCTCCACGCCTGCCGAGGCGGCAACGAGGATCACCGGACGAGCCGTCGCCGGGCAGCGCCGGTTGTCGGACGCGGTGACCGAAGTCGTGCTGGACAGCGGGGACACCGTCGTCGTCAAACGGGGGCACGCCCGGGGCGCGGCGGCCGCGGAGGCGGCGGGACTGCGCTGGCTCGGCGCGTCCGGCGCGGTGCGGGTGCCCGAGATCCGCGGCGACGACGGCGACTGGCTGGTCACCGAGCTGGTCGGTGGCGGCCGTCCGACGCATCACGCGGCGGACCGGCTGGGCCGTGGACTGGCGGCGTTGCACGCGTCGGGAGCACCCGCGTTCGGTTCGCCGCCACCCGGCGGGCCTGCCGAGGCGTGGATCGGCCTCGCCCCGATGGACAACGCGACGGGGAAGGACTGGCCGCGGTGGTACGCCGAGCACCGGGTCTTGCCCTACCTGCGCCACGCCGTCGACGAAGGCACGCTGGACGGTGAAGAAGCCGCTGTCATCGAGCGAGCCTGCGCTCGGCTTCCCGACGTGGCAGGACCAGCGGAATCCCCCGCCCGTCTCCACGGCGATCTGTGGAGCGGCAACGTCTTGTGGGGCGCCGTCGACGCCTGGCTGATCGACCCCGCCGCGCACGGCGGCCACCGGGAGACCGATCTGGCCATGCTTCAGTTGTTCGGCTGCCCGCTGCTCGACCGCGTGCTGGCCGCCTACCAGGAAGCCGCGCCGCTCGCCGACGGCTGGACCGAGCGAATCGGAGTGCACCAACTGTTCCCGCTCCTCGTGCACACCGTCCTTTTCGGACGGTCTTATGCCGGGCAGGCGGTCGCGGCGGCGCGAGCGATCGGCTAAGTGGTTGGTTTCGGAAGTCCGTCGAGACCCGAAGGACTCCCGAAACCAACCACTAAGGGTTAGCGCGCGACGCGGTCGAGCCATTCGGCCAGCAGTGCGTGCTCGGCCGGGGTCAGTGCCTCCACCGGTTCCTTCTCCAGGCCGGTCCGGCCCGCTGGGTCAACGGCCAGGTCCTCCGCGCCAACGGCGGCATCGTCTGAGCGTTCGGTACGCCGGTCGTGCCAGGATCGATCACATGACTCCGGTTCCCACGAGCGCCTACGACGGCTTCGCCGAGGCTTACACGGCCGAGAACGAGACCAGCCTCAACAACGCCTACTACGAACGGCCCGCGACCCTTGCCCTCGCCGGGGACGTGACCGGCAGACGGATCCTCGACGCCGGCTGCGGCTCAGGCCCGCTCTTCGCGGCGCTGCGTGAGCAGGGCGCCGTCGTGAGCGGCGTCGACGCGAGCGCCGAAATGCTGGAGCACGCCCGGCGACGGCTCGGTGCCGACGCGGACCTGCGGGTCGCGGACCTCGCCGACCCGCTGCCCTTCGCCGACGACACGTTCGACGACGTCATCGCTTCCCTGGTGCTGCACTACCTTCAGGATTGGGGGCCGACGCTCACCGAGACGCGTCGCGTGCTGAAGACCGGCGGCAGGCTCATCGCCTCGGTCAACCACCCCACGGCCGACTACTGCGTGGAGCGGATGGCCGGGCGCAGGCCCGACTACTTCGAGATCTACAACGCGACCTTCGAATTCCCGCTGCGCGGGCAGATGGCCCGGATGAGTTTCTGGAACCGGCCGCTGCACGCGATGACCGACGCCTTCACCGCGGCGGGCTTCCGGATCTCCGTCATCAGCGAACCCCAGCCAGTGCCTTCCGCCCGCGAGCTGTTCCCCGACGACTTCCCCCTGCTCGCGACCGCGCCGAGCTTTCTGTTCTTCGTCCTCGAAGCGGCCTGATCACCCGCCCCGGTTCTGCCCGTTGTCGCGGGACATCGCCTGACGGCCACGTTCACGCGCCTGCTGAAAGGTGGCCTGGGCCTGCTGCGAGAGCTGCTGGACCGGCGGTGCCTGCCACGCGGTGCGGGCGAACTGCGTCCCGCCGTCGCGCATCTGCCGCAGCTGGTCCGTCCAGGTGTTGGGGACCACGACCGAACCGGTTCGCCGGTCGTGCCAGCAGGTCTTGCCGTCCGGCGATGTCCGCACCATGCCGCATTCCACCGCCGAGAAGATCAGGAGCGCGATCCCGGCCAGCGCGAGCAGCACGCTCAACTGGAGGATCGCCGCGATGAGCAGTACCCAGCCGAGTCCGGGGACAAGCACGGTGAGCGCGGTCCGGGCGCACGCCTGGCCGACGGTGAGGCGTGCGCCGTCGGTGCGGCGCACCGTGAGCGCGAAGGCCGCCTTGCCGAGGGTACGTCCCCATGAGCGCACGAGGATCACTTCGTAGACCATGATCAGCAGGACCTGCACTGCCAGCGTCAAGGCGATCAGCGCGACGATGTCGCCCCAGAGGTCACCCACTTCGTCGCCGGCGGTGTCCCCGAGCGCGCCCCATTCGCCGAACGCGGCCTTGAAGAGTCCCTTGCCGGCCAAGGTGAAGCCGTGTTTTCCCGCGTCGGTCTGGATCTTTTCGGCGGTCAGGAACCAGAGTGGCGCGGTGACCAGCCAGGGCACCAGCCAGTCGATCCACCGCGCGCCCCAGCGGCGGGCCGACGTCGGCGATGGACGGGGAGGCGGGAAGACACTTCCCGGAGGCTGGATCACTGTCCTGCCCCCAGCCGGGCTCGCCTGTCCCACAACGGGTTCTTGACCGCGTCCCACCACAGCGCCGCCCCGAGCACGCCTGCCAGGATTTCGAGCGGTTCGAATTTGACGAGCACGTTCAGTCCTTCGATTTCGACGAATGTTTCAAGCAGACAGGCCAGGCCCGCGACCGCCGCCGACCAGTGCGTGCGGAGCAGCAACGCGAGAAGGCAGACGACCGCCACGATCGAGGCGTCGGCGACGAGCATGGTGAGCGTGGCGATGGTGGCCTTGACCAGGAGCACGCGGAGCATCGCGAACCCGTCCCGGTCCTCGCGCCGGAGCTTGCGGGGCCGGGATACCGCCGGGTACAGGGAAAGGTGGAACCGCTCGTCGAACTTGTCGAGCATGGCAGGGTAGGCGGCTCCCCAGGTCAGGAACACGAGGAAGCCGACGAGGACCAGCCCGGTGTGGCCGTCCTCGACGGCTTTGTACTTCCCGAGGAAGAACGCCGGCACCAGGGCCGCCAGCCCGGCGATCACCATCAACGTGGTGGGGACCGTGCCCAGTCCGAAGAACCGGGTCGCCAGGAGCAGGGCCAGCGGAGCGCCGATCACGAAGGCCCCGTAGACGAGGCCGGTGCTGAGGAACCAGAAGGCGAGGATCGCCGTGGTCAGGCAGAACACGGCATAAAGCAGCCGTCTGCCCAGGACGTTCTCGATCACCTCTGGGACGCCTTCTTCGATCATCTTGTCCATGGCACGGGACCCCTCATGCAAGAATTGCAGTCTGCACGTACGTTAGTGACCTGCGTCTCGTAGTGCAAGTGTTGCATTGTGTAATTTTTGCGTAGATCGGAGATTCGGTGGCAGTGGCGTCTGACGCGGTGGAGGACCGTCGCAGGTTCGGTGGTGAACTCCGGCAACTCCGGGAGAAAGCGGGCAGGACGCTCGACGAGGCTGCCGCGCGCCTGGAGTGCTCGTCCGCGAAGATCAGCCGGATCGAGACCGGCCAGGTCGCGGTACGGCCACTGGACCTGCGTGAACTGCTGGACTTCTACGAGGTGACCGGCGCACGCCGGGCGGCCATGCTGGCGGTGTCGCGGCAGCGCGGCAAGCGGCTGGAGTTCGACGGCGTCATCTACGACGGCTACCACCTCTACCTCGGTTACGAGGAAGAGGCCGTTGAGATCCGCGAGTACCAGCCGCAATGGATCCCGGGCCTGCTGCAGACCCGCGAGTACGCGCTCGCGCTGTCCCTGGCCGCCGGTTCGACACCGGAAATCGCCGAGCGGCGGGCCGGGCTGCGAATGGACCGTCAAGGGCGCCTCCGCCGGGAGAACTCGCCGCGTCTCTCGGTCGTTGTCGACGAATACGCGCTCCGCCGCCCGGTACCCGAGCCTGGACTGATGGCCGCTCAGTTGCGGCACCTTGCCGAGACGGCGGGGGACCCGCACGTGTCCGTGCGGGTCCTGCCGTCGTCCGCCGGGATGCACCCAGCCCAGGCGGGCGGGTTCATCCTGCTCGGCTTTCCGCTGCCCGACGATCCGAACATCGTCTACACCGACGACCTGACCGAAGGACGGCTGACCCAGGAACCCGCCCGCGTGGCGCAGTACGTCACGGCGTTCGAGCGAGTCCAGGCGCTGGCGCTGGGGCCCGCGGAATCGGTGGAATTGATTCACGACGTGGCGGGGTCGCATTCCTGACCGCTCGGCGTCGCGGAACAATGGCGGACGAAAGCCGTCCAGTTCGCGGGGTCGACGACGAAGGCGGGTCCGGGATCCTTGGCGTCCCGGACGCCGACCCCCGTTTCCAGGAAGGCGACTTCCACACAGGTCGGGCCGCCTCCGCAGCGACTGCTCTTGAACCACGCCGCGCCGGTGAGATCGTGTGTCACAGGAGTTCCTTCCTCATTTGTTTCGCCGGATGAGGAAAGATCGTGGAATGTCCAGCCGTCGCGACGTCGGGGAATTTTGTCGCGACAGCGCACACCGCGTGGACCAGCGAAGACATGGCCCCGGGCGCCCGTCGCCGGACGTGTCGCTAACCTATGTCTGCACGGTCGCACAGCGCTGAGGGACAGGGGAGCGCTATGGAAGCCCGGAGCGGCGAATCCGGTGACATCACCGATGTCGAAGAGCTCGGCGCACTGATCAAACGGCTGCGGGACGAACGGGGCCTCACCCAGGACAACGTCGCCGGACGCGCGGCGAAACACGGCCTCAGGATCAGGCGTGAACGAATTTCGGAAATCGAGAACGGCAGGCGCGAACCGCCGACACAAAGCGAGCTGCGTGCCATTCTTCTCGGCTTGGGACAATCCGAAGAAACGATGAAAGGCCTGCAGGGCGTTCTGGCCCGGTCGACCGTCCAGCCGGTGGACGGCGGCGATGTCGTGGAACTCGCATTCGGCGACCCCGTGCGGCAGCCTTCCGTCGCTCCGCGTCGTACCGGCCTCGGGCATCGCCTCTTGCTGCTACTGGCCGGTGCGCTCGCGGGCGTGCTGATCGCGACCAGCGTCGCCGGGGTGTGGCCGTGGACGATCTTCACCTACGAGCCCGACCTGCAGGCCAACGTCGGCAGGCCGAGTCCCGGCGACGCGGCGGGCCCGTGCCCACAGCGGAGCACCGACGTCCGTGACCACCGCGACGACACCGCCGGCTCGATCTGGTACCGCGAATGCGGCGACTACCTGGAGATCTGGGTGACCGACCATATGAAGGACGGCCGGTGCGTCTGGGCGATCGTGCACTGGGACAACGGCGTCATCGACACGTCGAAGCGCGCCTGCCCGGCGGGCAAGATGGAGTTCTCGAAGATCGCGAAGTACGCGCCCGACTTCTGGATGGAACTGGTCGCGAGGAACACTGAGTAGCGACGGGGTCGTGAGTGGTGTTCGGGTTAAAGCCAAAAGTGTCTTAGGTGCCTACCGGGTTTGGCTGCGGCTGATCGGGGGTCAGGTCCGTGAAGGATCGCCGCTGTGGTCTCAGGTGCACCAGCAGGCACAGTGGTCGCGCGTGAAGGACCCCTTCCCTCGGCTCAGCCGAGGAAACTCGACCTTCACACCTTGCCCAAGTGCAGGAAGGGGGCCTTCCTGCACTTGGGCGCAGGGAAGGGCCCCTTCCTGTACTTGGGCGCAGGGAAGGGCCCCTTCCTGTACTTGGGCGCAGGGAAGGGCCCCTTCCTGTACTTGGGCGCAGGGAAGGCCCCCTTCCTGTACCTAGGCGCAAGGAAGGGGGCCTTCATGTACCTCAGGCGAGCAACGGGCGCCAGTACCGAGCGGGTCGGGTCCTTTGTGGACCGGTCAGACGACGGTCTCGGCACCGTCGGCAGTGTCGCCGTCGGCGTCGTCCGACTCCTCGATCTTCCACTTCAGCTGGAACTCGACCTCTTCCTCGCCGTCGCCCCGTTCGTGCTCGATCGAGAACTGCGCGCGTGCGGGGACGCGGAACCGTTCACCGGCGATCTGGATGCGGAACGAGGTCTCGGACTCGAGCGCGTCGGCGAGACGGCGCAGTCTCGCGACGACGTCGGCGGTGGCGTAGACGCGTTCGACGTCACGGGGAGCGGTTCCGGTCACGATGGCCTCCAGTGTCCGACACCCTGGCCGGGTGTCCGTGCCGTCATTCAATCGTGTGATCGTCGGGCGTTGCCGCCGGGGTCACAGCGTCCGCGCGAGACGGAAACCGACGTCGTCGACGCGGAACGTCGGGTGACTGCGCCGCCGCACCGACGCCCGGCAGCTCCAGTGCTCGTCGAACCAGCCACCACCCCGCAGGACCCGGTACTCGCCGTACACCTCGGCGTCGTAGATGTCCCAGCACCATTCCCAGACGTTGCCCAGCATGTCGTGCAGGCCCCACGCGTTGGGCTTCTTCCCGCCGACGTCGTGCGCCGACTCCGTCGAGTTCTCGCTGTACCAGGCGATTTCGTCCAGCGGGCCGTAGCGAGGGCCGGTCGTTCCCGCTCGGCAGGCGTGTTCCCATTCGGCCTCGGATGGCAGCCGGTAGCCGTCCGCGGACGTGTCCCACCGCAAGGAATCAAGTCTGTACGCAGGCGTCAGGCCTTCGCGTTCGGACAGCTCGTTGCAGATGCGGATGGCGTCCAGCCACGAGACGTCGACGGCGGGTCGCCGGCTCGTCTCGCCCGCGGTGACCGGAACCGGCGAGAGCAGAAAGGACTCGACGCCGACCGTCCAGCTCCGCTCCGTCCGCCGGTCCGAAAGTGTCACCTCACCCGCCGGAACAGTGATCATCTCCATGGTCAGGCCGATGTTACTCAGGCCGCCGGTGCGTCATGATGAGCGCGTGCCCCTGCTCATCGAGCCGGTCCTGCCGTCCGGCACCTTCCGCGACGCGGGCCAGCCGTGCCTGATCGTCGACGAAAGGCTCGTGCTCCGTCCGTGGTGCGCCGAAGACACGGAGGCCGTCGAAGCGGCCTTCGCCTGCCCCGCGATCCAGCGTTGGCACGTCCGCCGCATCGACGGCGAAGACGAGGCACGCACCTGGATCGACGGATGGGACCGGCGTTGGACGGCCGAGACGGACGCGAGCTGGGCGGTGGTCGACGCCCGTGACGACCGGGCGGTCGGGCAGGTCGGCCTCCGCACCATCTCGCTTTTCGAGGCTTCAGCGCAGTTGTCCTATTGGGTTCTCCCTTCCGTCAGGGGCGCCGGGATCGCGTCCGGCGCGGTGGCGGCGTTGACGCGGTGGGCGTTCGAGACAGCCGGCCTGAACCGGCTCTCCCTCCTGCATTCCACCGCGAACGCCGCCTCCTGCCGTGTCGCGGACAAGGCGGGTTACGGCCTCGAAGGCACCCTGCGGTCTTCGATGCTGCACGCGGACGGATGGCACGACGTCCACGTGCACGCGCGGCTCAGGACCGACTCGGCACCTTCACCCGCCGGATCAGCAGCAGAAGCGGAACGACGGCGATCGCCGCACTGATCCAGATGGCGTAACGGTATTCGTCCGTCGCCTCGGTGACGAAACCGGCGAGTACCGGTCCCAGGAACGCGCCCGCGTTGAGCGCGACGGTGGCGAACGAACCGCCGAGTGTCGAAGCGCCGGAGGCCACGTGCATGACCCGGGCGACAAGTGCCGACCCGCAGCCGAACGACAGTCCACCTTGGACGGTCGTCACGACGAACAGGGCGACCGGATGTGCGCTGGTCGCCGCCAGCAACGCCCAACCGGCGGGCAGGGCGCACAACGCGACGACCAGACCCCGCCGGAGTCCGCCGTCACCGGTGCGGCCCGCGACCGTGACCCCGAGGAACGCGCCGGCACCGAAGGTCGCCAGCAGACCGGAGACCGCGCCGCTGGGAAGCCGGGCGACGTCGGTCGCGATGACGGCGAGGAAAGCGAACGTCGCGAAGGTCGCGCCGTTGACCAAGGCCGCGAGGATCATCGCCTGCCGCACGGAGTGATCCTTCAGCTCGCGCGTTTCCCGCTTGATCGAGATCCCACCGGGAGCGGCCGCGTCGGCCGGCGCCGAACGGAACACCAGCACCAACGCGGGCAGGCATAACGCGGCGACCGCCAAGAAGGCCGATCGCCAGCCGGCGAGGTCGCCGAGCGCCGCTCCGGCGGGCACACCGGCGACGCACGACAAGGTCACGCCCGCCAGCAGGACCGCGGTCGCTCGCGCCTGCTTTCCGGGTGCGGCCAACGAAACCGCGACGGGCATGGCGACGGCGAGGAATCCGGCGTTGACGACCGCCGCGACGATCCGGGTGCCGAACAGCACCGGGAAACTCGTCGTGAGCGCGCCGATCACATGCACCACCACGAACGCGGTCAGGAACCCGGCCAGCGCCCGGCGGCGTGGCCAGCGCGCGCTGAGCACGGCCATGGCCGGCGCGCCGGCGATCATGCCGACGGCGTAGGCGGACGTCAGCGCGGCGGCCGCACCGACCGGTACCGACAGGTCACCGGCGATACCCGGCACGAGACCGGACGCCATGAATTCGGAGGTGCCTTGCGCGAAGACGGCAAGGCCGAGGACGTAGACGAACAGGGGCAACGGACGACTCCCAAGCAGAAGGTGAGCAGGAGGAGCCGTGCACTGGACCGGGGAGAACCCGGCCGGGCGCACGGAAAAGCGCTGCGGTCACCGGGAAGCGAGAGAGAGGCCGATACCTAACGGCCGGACACGACGACTCGCCGCCGGATGACCGGCGGCGGGGTTCTGTCCGACTCGGGGCTCGTCACGAGAAGGCACACTACGCGAGCTCAGGTCCTCGTGAGTGATTTGGGTCGTTCTAGCGAAAGATGTTTCAGGTGCCTACGGCGGGTGAGCCGGGTAGCGGCCGGTCTTTGAAGGACTCCTTGAGGGACCCAGAGTCCTTCAAAGTTCCCCCTCACCCGTTCCGGAAGGCCATCACGAGCCCCCACAGCACCACCAGTCACCACGGTGGCGCGTGAAGGACCCCTTCCCCCCAGTACATGAAGGCCCCCTTCCTTGCGCCTAGGTACAGGAAGGGGGCCTTCCTGTACCTAGGCAAGGAGACATCACGGACCTGACCCACGATCAGCCCCGCAGCCAAATCCAGTAGGTACCCAAGACACGCTTGGCCCTAACGACCCAAATCACTCACGACCCACCTCGAAAAGCGGCCGTCGTTCCGCGTACCGGAACGCTTTCGTTGCCCACTTGAATAAAGCCGAGTAGTGCGTTCTGACCTGCGGTTTTCGTGATTGTTTCGGTACTGGGAACCGATCTTCGAATCGGTTAACCTCGACTTCATGATTCCCACAGTTGTCTGGGGTACAGGCAACATCGGCCGTGCCTCCATCCGGGCCGTCGACGCGCATCCGGCACTGGAACTCACCGGTGTGCTCGTGCACGACCCCGCGAAGGTCGGTCGCGACGCGGCCGCGCTCGCCGGTGTCGACGGTGAGCTGGGTGTGGCGGCGACCGATGACGTCGAAGCGATTCTGGCGGCGGGTCCGCGGGCGGTGGTGTACGCGGCGTCCGGCGACATCCGGCCCGCCGACGCGCTGGCCGATATCGTCCGCGCGATCCGTGCGGGCGCGGTGGTGGTGACGCCCGCGCTCTACGCACTGTACGACCAGCGCAACGCGCCCGAAGAACTGCGGGAGCCGGTGCTCAGCGCGATCGCCGATGGCGCTGGTTCCCTGTTCGTCTCCGGCGTCGATCCCGGCTGGGGCAACGACATCCTGCCGTTGCTGATCAGCGGGCTCGGCACCACCGTGGACGCGGTCCGCTGCCAGGAGATCTTCGACTACTCCACCTACGACCAGCCGGATTCGGTCCGTTACCTGGTCGGCATGGGGCAGCCGATGGACTACCAGCCGCCGATGCTGGCCCCCTCGGTCCCGACCATGGTGTGGGGTGGGCAGGTGCGGCTGATCGCCCGCGGTCTCGGCGTCGACCTCGACGAGATCCGCGAGACACTGGACCGCCGTCCGCTCGAAGAGACCGTGACCACGCGGGCGATGGGTGAATTCGAGGCGGGTACGCAGGGTGCGGTCCGGTTCGAGGTGCAGGGCATCGTGGACGGCGAACCCCGCATCGTCATCGAGCACGTCACCCGCATCCACGCGTCGTGTGCGCCGGACTGGCCGGCACCGCCCAGCGGCGACGGGGCGCACCGGGTGATCATCGAAGGCCGCCCGAGGATCGAGGTCTCCGTCGAGGCCATCGACGAGGGCGAGAACCGGTCGGCGGGCGGCAACGCGACGGCGGTCGGCAGGCTGGTCGGCGCCATCGACTGGCTCGTGGACGCCAAACCGGGGCTCTACGACGCCCTCGACGTCCCGTTGCGACCAGCCATCGGCAAGCTCGGAAGGAGCGCGCGGTGAACATCGACATCCCTGAGGGCAAGGACCCGATCGGCTACGTATGGGGTGAGATGGTGCCCGGCATCGGTGTCGCGGCGTCCAAACTCTCCCTTGCGGTCTACTCGCATACGACGCTCGGCCTCCGCGAGTTCGAGGCGGCGCGGCTGCGGATCGCGCAGATCAACGGGTGCGTCTTCTGCCTGGACTGGCGGACCGATCGCGACGGCGAGAAGGTCGAGGAAGGGTTCGCCGACGCGGTGACGGAGTGGCGGACGACCGAGGCGTTCGACGAGCGGACCCGGCTGGCCGCCGAGTACGCCGAACGCTACGCCCTCGACCACCACGGCATCGACGACGACTTCTGGAAGCGGATGGGCGAGTACTACAGCCAGCGGGAAATCGTGGAACTGAGCATGAGCATCGGTTCCTGGCTGGCCTTCGGGCGGCTGAACCACGTTTTGGGTATCGACACGGTCTGCGTGCTGCCGAAGATATGAGAATGGGCCGGGGCGCCGCCCCGGCCCATTCTTGATCGTCGTCACAAATCGGTGGCGACGATCTTTTCGATGTTCCGTTCCGCCAGTGCGGTAATGGTGACGAACGGATTCACCGACGTATTTCCCGGAATCAGCGAGCCGTCGATCACGTAAAGCCCAGGATAGCCGTTCAGCCGTCCGTAATTGTCGGTCGCCTTACCCAGCACCGCGCCGCCGAGCGGGTGATAGGTGAGATGATCGCCCCAGATCTTGTACACGCCGAAGAGGTCGGTCCGATAGATCGTCCCCTCCTTCGAGTTGATCTTGTCGAAGATCGTCTTGGCCATGGTGATCGACGGCTGTTTCCACGCCGTCTGCCAGTCGAGGTCGACCTTGTTCGCGGCCGCGTTCCAGGAGAACGACGCCCGGTTGGGGTTCTTGGTGATCGACAGGTAGAAGGACGCGTAGGTCTCGATGCCGGTCGGCAGCGGTGCGACCTCGGCGAACGCGCCGCCCGCGGCCCAGTTGTCGATGCCGGCGGTGGGGATGGACGACTGCAGCGCGCCGGTGGCGTCCCACATATGGTTGGCCCGGCCGCACATGACGTTCCCGTTGTCGCCCCAACCCTTCCCGACCTCGTTGCCCAGGTTGGGCAGCGCGCCGGTCGCCTTGAGCTTGACCAGCAGTTTGCTCGTGCCGACACTGCCCGCGGCGAAAAACACCTTGGCCGCTGTCACGGACTTCGTCGCCGTCACCGCGCCACTGGTGTTGAGCTGTTCCATCACGACGGTGTACCCGCCGCCGGACGACGGCGTGACCGACGTGACGCGGTGCAGGGGAGAGATCGTCACCCGCCCGGTAGCCCGGATACGCGGAAGATACGTCTGCTGCAACGACTTCTTGCCCGCGTTGTTGCCGTAGAGGATCTCGCCCGCCAGCGCCGACTTCGGGACGGTGCCCGCCTGTTCCTTCTTCATGTAGTCCCAGTCGTACACGTCCGGGACGAACATGAACGGGAAACCCGACCGCTGCGCGTGTTTCCGGCCGACGCGGGCGTACTGGTAGCACTCGGCCGTCTCGAACCAGTTCTGATCGATGGTGGAGACGCCGAGACCCGCGTTGGCGCGCGGATAGTAGACGCCGTACATCTCGTCGGCGTTGACCGTGGGCAGTACCGTGCCGAAGTTCTCGCGTTTGGGCGTGACCGCCATACCACCGTTGACCAGCGAACCACCGCCGACACCGCGGCCTTGGTAGACGGTGATCCCGCTGAACTCCTCGGCGTCGAGGATGCCGGTGTGACGTGGGACGTCCTTGTCGATGGGGAACCCGAGGAAGTTGCTCAGCGGCTGTTTGGTCCTGGTCCGCAGCCAGAACGACCGGTAGTCCGGGGTGGTGGTGTTGGCGAAGATCTTGCCGTCCGTCCCCGGGGTGTCCCAGGACATCCCCAGCTCGACGAGTTGGACGTCGACGCCCGCTTCGGCGAGCCGGAGCGCGGCGACGCAGCCCCCGTAACCGGATCCGATGACGAGTGCCGGGATCTGCGCCGCGTCCGCGATCGAGCGTTTCGCGGCGGGGCTGTTCCCGGCGGAGGCGAAGGCCGTCCCACCAAGCGCCGCAGCGCCTAAGATAGAACCAGTTCCTGTGATGAAAACGCGGCGGGATAATCGGCCAGAATCACTTCTCCGCATGGGTTCGTCGCTCACGTGATCTTCCTCACCGTTGAGGGATTTAGAACAAGTTATACCTATCACCCGGACGGGTGGCAAGAATGGCGAGGCTTCTTTTCTGCACACTCCGGCCAGGTAGGCGGGCATCGCGGGTGCGGATGGGCCACTATGTACGGCTGTGGAGTCCACTCGAGTTGATCGCTGGCTGTGGGCCGTCAGGCTGACCAAAACGCGGCCGGACGCGGCCGCGGCGTGCCGTGGCGGCCATGTGCGCGTGAACGGCAAGCCCGCCAAACCCGCGACCACGGTCGTCGCGGGCGACGAGGTACGCGCCCGGGTCAACGACACCACGCGGATCTTGGAAGTGACGCGGGTGATCCAGAAACGCGTCGGTGCCGCCGACGCGGCGACCTGCTTCATCGACCGGACACCCGCGCCTCCGCCCGAATCCGCCATACCGGTGGCGCGGCGCGAGCGGGGTGCGGGACGGCCGACCAAACGGGAGCGGCGCGTGCTGGACCGCTTCCGTACCGGAGAGGGCTAGCCACGACACTCACGTGCTTGGAGACGGATCTCGCGTGCTCAGAGACGTGACTCGCGTGCTTGGAGACGTGACTCGCGTGCTCAGACTCCGGCCAGGTCTCTGGTAGGCGGCGAGGGCGGTACTCAGGGCTCACATTCACATACATGGATGTCATTCACATCCGTTGACGGACGACAGGGACGTGAACTATAAAGACTGGGTCCGGGTGTACACGCCGCAACACCTTCCGTCAGTCCGTCACGGAGGTTTCGGGTGTCCCGAAAAAGCCCTCTTCGTCGTGCCGTCCTACCGGCGGTCGCCGCCGTGGTCGCCACCGCCGCCCTCCTGCAGCTGCCGCCCGGTGCGGCGGACGCGGCACCGGGTCCGGGTGCGCTGACCGGCCTCGATGTCGGCGCGGCCAACCGCCGCGCGCCGGTCGCGGGGCTCTACGATTGGTCCAAGGCCGGATACCGGGGCGGCGCCGCGCTGCCCGGGTCCGGTGAAGTGAATCCGAGCGCCACCTGCCAGGTCACCGCTGCCGAGCTGGCGAGTCAGTACAACGTCAAACCCGACGACGGCGCCGACGACACGAACGGGATCCAGGCGGCGATCGACGGGGTCAAGACCGCGTGCTCGCCGTCCGGGAGTTACACCAAGCTCAGCACGATCACCTTCCCGGCCGGGCGATTCGACGTCACGCACGAGATCCACGTCGACGCCGACTACCTGATCCTGCGCGGCGCCGGCAAGGACGCGACGAAGTTCGTCTACAAGCCCGACGCGAACACGCTCTACGACGCTCTCACCCCGGACGGTTCCGACTGGGACGAGGACGGGATGACCTCGGGTGCGGGCAAGGGTGGCTGGCTGTGGCCGGGCCGCGGCCTGTTCCGCGTCCAGTCCAGGGGAGTTCACGCGTCCTACGCGAGCGACTACGCCGCCGCGCCCGCCAATCGCAAGGACATCTTCGAAGGCACGGTCAACGTCCACTGGAAGGCCGGGGTCAAGCTGCGGGGCAAGGCCGGTGACACCGCCTTCGCCGCGCGGATGGGGGACCGCGTCGTCCCTCTCGCGAGCAGCGGTGCGCTGACCTCGCTCGCCGCCGGAAACCTGGTCAACATCCGGGCGGCCAACTCGCAGAAGTTCTACGAGCAGCAGCAGGCGACCCCGACCACGTTCCCGTTGCTGAACATGCATATGCGCCAGCAGATCTTCACGATCACCGCGCTCGACACCTCCGCACGCACCATCACCCTCGACAAACCGCTCGAGTACGACGTCCCGGTCACGTCCACTTCGGACGGTTCGGCCCCGATCGACGGCGCCACGTACGACTCCAAGGCGGCTCCGCTGGTCGACCCGGTCCTCGGTGTCGGCTTCGAGAACCTCGGGTTCACGCAGGACATGCCCGGCCTGAACCCGGCGGAGGCGAACAACAACTACGGCAACATGGCGCCCGCCGCCGAGATGCACGGCATCGTGTTCAAATGGGCGGCGAACTCGTGGGTCCGCGGCATCCGCGCGGAGATGACCGGGTCGCATCCGATCGTCACGGAGGAGGCCAAGAACCTCCAGATCGTCGACAACGAACTCAACGGATCGTGGAACAAGGGCAAGGGCGGCAACGGCTACTTCCGCGGCTCCCGCGTCTGGGACTCGCTCTATGCCGGGAACACCTCGACCCTGTTGCGGCACTTCACCTTCCAATGGTCCGCGTCGGGCAACGTCGTGATCGGCAACTCGTTCGACTCCGACCTGAACCTGCACGGCGGTTGGGAGCGCAACAACCTCTTCGAACTCAACACGGTCAAGGTCCCCTACGCGCACCGCTCCGGGAACTGCCGGGCCAACTGCGGCGAGGAGGGCGGCGGCGGACCGGACGACTCGAACTGGTTCCCGATCTGGTGGGGTGCCGGCAAGAAGGCCGTCAAATGGTCGGGTGCTTCCGGCTACCGCAATGTCTTCTTCAACAACGCCATGACCAAGCAGGCGACGGACGGCGGCCCGTATAACGACTTCTACGCCGACCGTCATCGCGTCTATGTCTTCGGCTGGGACGGCACCGCGTACAAGCACCTCGACATCGGCGGCACCACGATCGCCGACTGGGCCAAGAACGAGCAGCGGGACTACACCGGCGGGCACGGGGTCGACGCGACCAAGACCGACGCCACGTCGTCGCTGTTCCTGAAGTCCGTCGACGGGACTCCGCCGTCCTCGTCGACGGGCCAGACCAGCACGCCCACCTCGGCGACGCCTACCTCCACGACACCGCCGAACCCCGCTGCGTGCCTGAACGCGACGTTCACCCGCAAGTCGGTATGGGACAGCGGCTACGGCGGCGGGTTCACCGTCACCAACACCTGCTCGGCCGCGGTCACCTCGTGGGCGGTCGAGTTCGACCTGCCTGCCGAGACGACGATCAGCAGTTCGTGGAGCTCGGTGCTGACCAAGACCGGGCAGCACTACAGGTTCGGGAACGCGACGCACAACGGGAGCGTCAAACCCGGCGGCACGGCGACCTTCGGCTTCAACGCCGCCGGACAGGGGCTCCCGGCCGCCTGCACGATCGCCGGAACGAAGTGCGGAGGCACGGAATGACGAGGAAACGACTGCTCGCCGCGATCGCGGCCACGGTGTCCGCGGCGGGGCTACTCGGCGCCGTCGTCACCGCCGAGGCCGCCGCGCCCAGCCTGGCCGCGACGTTCAGCCAGGGTTCGGTATGGGGCAGCGGCTACGGCGGGAAATACACGCTCGCCAACTCCGGCGACGCGAACAGTACACAGTGGACGATCGAGTTCGATCTGCCTGCCGGGACGACGATCACCACGTCGTGGAGTTCGGTGCTGACCAGGACAGGGCAGCACTACAAATTCTCCAACGCGGACTTCAACGGCACGGTCAAACCCGGCGGCACGGCGAACTTCGGCTTCAACACCAGTGGTCTCGGCGTGCCGACAGGGTGCACGGTCAACGGAAACCCGTGCGGGGGAGGAACACCGACCTCGACCACCACGTCACCGACCACCACGAGCAGCAGGCCGCCGACGTCCACCACGACCACTGTCCCGCCGGGCGAGGTCGTCGAAGTGGACACCGCGGTGGAACTCCAGGCCGCGCTGGCGGCCGCGAGCCCCGGACAGATCATCCGGCTGGCCGCCGGGACCTATCGAGGTTCCTTCGTGGCCACGAAACCCGGGACGGCGAACGCGCCCATCACGGTGACCGGTCCGTCCACCGCGGTCCTGATCAACGACGGCCCGTCGGGTGAGGCGCCGTCGTGTCCGGTGCCGACGGCGGGCTGGGACCCGGGGTACGGGTTCTGGTTGTACGGCGCGCCTTACTGGCACCTCAAGGGTTTCACCGTGCAGGAATCGAAGAAGGGGATCGTCGCGGACGACTCCCAGCACACCGTGATCGACGGGGTCGGCGTGCATCAGATCGACGAGGAAGGCGTCCATTTCCGGCGTTCCTCGGCCGACAGCGTCCTGCGTGACTCGACGATCAGCCACACCGGCCTCGTGCAGGCTGGCTACGGGGAGGGCGTCTACCTCGGGTCGGCGAACTCGAACTGGCCATGCCACGGGAATTCCGGCGGCGTCGACCGCGGTGACCGGATCCAGGTGCTGAACAACCACATCGGACCGTACGTCGCGGCGGAGAGCATCGACATCAAGGAGGGCACCGCCGACGGTGTCATCCGCGGCAACACCTTCGACGGCCAAGGGGTCTCCGGCGAGAACTCGGCCGATTCCTGGATCGACGCCAAGGGAACCGGCTACGTCATCGAGGGCAACACCGGTACGTTCGCGTCGCCCGGGACTTTCGTGAACGGCTACGAGACGCACAATCCCGGAACCACGCCGTCCTTCCCGAACGGCTGCGGCAACGTGTGGCGGAACAACAAGTCCGATCTCGGCGGCGTGGGACAGTACGCCATCAAGATCACGTCGACGTCGAAGTGCTCGGAACGGCCCAACGTCGTCTACGCGTCCAACACCGTGTCGAGGGCGGTGAACGGGCTGACGAACATCCCGGTCACGCCCTGACGGACGCCGGTGGCGGGGGCGCGCGGCTTCCGCCACCGGCGGATCAAATCCGGACCGCGGTGATCGCGACGGTGGCGTAGCGCACGGTGAACCGGCCGCCCAGCCCGTCGATCGCCGCGCTGACTTCGGCGAGAATCTCCAGCCGCACAGCGGGTTCGACCCAGGTGAGCGAGCCGAAAGTCGGAAGCTGGTCCAGCCATTCGTCCCGTGTGTAGACCCGTTCCCAGTCGTAGCGACTTCGCTCCGGCTCGCCGAACCCGCCCGCCTCGCGGAGGCCGTCGGCGGCCTTGGCGATGAGCGGTCCGTAGGGGTCGGCGGACTGTTTCGGCACGCTCTTGAGATCGATCGGGGCATCGGGCACGAGCCGCCGGTACGCCTCCGACAAGGCATCCGTGACCGCTTCGGGTGGCTCGGGCACATGCCAGAACGCGGCCAAGAGTCCGCCCGGCCGCAGTACTTCCGCAGCTTTGGCCGCACCCGCGACCGGATCCACCCAGTGCCAGGCCTGCCCGGAAACGAGCAGGTCGAACCGGCGTCCGGCCGGCTCCCAGTCTTCGAGGTTCGAGACTTCGACGTCGATCCCGCTCGCGCGGGCGAACTCGGCCATCCGGGGATCCGGCTCTACGCCCACGACTCGGCAGCCTGCCTTCTGGAACTGGCGCGCCTCGATCCCGGTGCCGACGCCGACGTCGAGGGTGTCTCGTCCGGGAGCGGCCGTGACGAGGTGATCGATGAGTTCCGGGGGATAGGCGGGCCGGGTCCGGTCGTAGCGTTCGGCGTCCACGCCGAAGGATTCCGCGGCCTGTCGATAGCGGTGAGGCTCACGCCCCGACGGTAGAATGGGCATGCGCCCACCATAAGTGGGCAGTCGCCCACTCGTCAACGCAAAGGAGTCGCATGCCGACCGGGGTAGCCCTGCGCGAAGTCCGCGCACAGCTGTTCGACGCCGCCGACCGGGTCTTGCTCCGTGACGGGCCGAGCGGACTCACCAGCCGCGCGGTCACCACGGAAGCGGAGTGCGCGAAAGGCGTGCTGCACCGGCATTTCGACGACTTCGACGCGTTTCTCGCCGAGTTCGTACTGGACCGCGTCGAGAAGCTGGACGGCAGGGCGGCGGCCTTGAAGGAGTCCGCGGGGACCGGCGCGATTGTCGAGAACCTGGCCGAGACCTTGACCGCCGTATTCGAGTCGGTCGCCGTCGCGATCGTCCCGCTCGTGATCTTCCGCGACGAACTTCGCGCCCGGTTGCGTCGTGAATGGCCCGCCGGAGTCCCGGTGCTGACGCAGGCCGCGGTGATGATCGGCGGCTATCTCGCGGCCGAACGTGATCTCGGCAGGCTCGCCGCGGACGCCGACGTCGACACACTCGCGGCCACCCTCATCGGTGCCACGCATCTGCTGTTCGCAGACCGCACGGGTGCGGCGCCCGATGCGGAGCAGGTGCGGAGGACGGTGACCGCCGTCGTCGGCTCCGGGATCAGGCCCGCGCGGCGGTGACCGTGTGCTGGAGCAGCAGTGAGGTGGTGACCGGGCCGACGCCGCCGGGGACCGGCGTGATCGAACCCGCGATGCCCTCGACGGCGGCCTGATCGACGTCGCCGACGAGCCCGCCTTCCGGCGTCGGATTGGTGCCGACGTCGATCACCACGGCGCCGGGTTTGACGTGGTCCGCGCCGACGAAGTGCGCGCGGCCGACCGCGACGACCAGGACGTCCGCGGTCTTGGTGACCTCGGCGAGATCCTTGGTCCGCGAGTGACAGACGGTTACCGTCGCGTTCTCGCCGAGCAGCAGCAGCGCGGCCGGTTTGCCGACCACGGTGGAGCGGCCCACGACGGCGACCTGGGCGCCGGAGAGGGCGACCTCCTCGCGCTTCAGGATCTCCAGCACGGCCGCGGCGGTGGCCGGCGCGTAGGTCGGCAGGCCGGCGGTGAGGCGGCCGAGGCTGACCGGGTTGGCGCCGTCGACGTCCTTGCGCGGGTCGATGTGCGCGCCGACGTCGTCGAGTGTGACGCCCTCGGGCAACGGGGTCTGGCAGATGATGCCGTGGACCGACGCGTCCGAGGACAGCTTGTCGAGTTCCCGGGTGACGTCTTCGCCGGACGGCTTCTCCAGCTGGACCACACGGCAGTCGACGCCGACCTTCTTCGCGGCCCGCTCGATCGAGCGCACGTACCAGGCTGTCGCGTCGTCGTCGGTCGGCACGAGCACGGCCAGCGTCGGGACGGTGCCCGCCTCACGCAGCTCGGCGGCGGTCCGGGTGACCTCGGCGGTGATGGCGGCGGCGATCGCGCGCCCGTCGATCAGCGTCATCGGGCGATCCTTTCGCGGACCTGGGCGACGAGGGCGTCGGCGCGCCCGGCGGCGGGGGTGTGCTCGGCGAGGCGGGCCTCGGTCTCCTTGCGGAGCTGCTCGTCGGACATCGACGCGAGGTTGACCTCGACGTTGACCACGGCCGATTCGAGCGCCGACTTGGCGGAGGAAGCCGCGACCGCGATGTCGGAGATGACGTTGGTGTTGGCACCTTCGAGGATCGAGGCGGCGACATCGACGACCTCGGCCGCGAGGGCCGCGGTGCGCAGCGGGACTTCGGCGGCGCCGACCAGTGCGGCCTGGATCGCGGCCGAGCGGGCCTGCTTCTCGTCGTCGGTCGCCTTGGGGAGCTTGTACGCGGCGACCACCGCGTCGAAGGCGGCGGCGTCGTCGGCGGCGAGGCCGAGCGCGCGCTGACGGAGGTCTTCTGCCTTGCCGAGTGCCTCGGTCATGGTCGTCTCGTGCTCGGCGTACTTCGGCTTGCCGATGGTCAGGTTGCAGACCATGGAGACCAGGGCGGCGCCCACCGCGGCGTTCATCGCGGCCGCCGCGCCACCACCGGGCGTCGAGGCCTTCGATGCCAGCTCGTCGAGCCACTGACCGACCGGTTGAGCCTCCACGCGCTGTTCCCTTCCCGCTGGTTTCGCCGTCGCGCCGGAAGCCTACCCGGGGGTTCCCGGGGCGGCCGAAGGCCACCTGCGCGACGATCAAGATCAACGGGGAACCCCGACGCAAGTAGTCCTCTAGTTGCGGGTTAGGGGCCGTGTGACGACGGTCCGCGAAGGTGGCCTCCGGGACAGCGGATCAGGCCCGCAGGTACTCCTCCCAGGTGAGCTTCGGTGAGACGGCGGGGCCGTCGTCCGAGCCGCGGCCGGCGAGGCCGTTGTAGCCGAGGTAGTAGTCACCTGCCTGGTGCTGCGCACCGGACGACAGGTCCGGATCGGACAAGGCGATGGCGTGGATGTGGTAGGCGAAGCCCTGTGCCGGGGTCCGGACCCAAGCCGCGAAGCCCACCTGACGCAGCTTCTTCGCGACGTCGGTCCTCGTGGCCGAGGACATCCCTTCGACGCCGATGTCGAGCGCGCCGCCACCGTCGTGTGTACCGGCCGAAGCGCCGACGCCGCCGGGGTTGTACGAGCCCTGCGTGATGGTGAGTTGCCTGCCGAGAAGACCCTCGGTCTTCACCAGCATCGCCTTGGTGCGGGTGTTCATCGTCTTGCCGTGATAGGTCAGGCGGCTACCGGCGGCGACCGTCGCGGTGACGGTGTACCGGTCGGCACCCAGCTTCTCGAGCGAGGTCTTGCCCGGCAGCCCGGAGGCGTCGAGCCCGGTGTACCCCAGCGACTTCTGATAACTGGAGTACGCGGTGATCGTCGACGTGCCGAAGTGGCCGTCGACGTACTGCTGGTCGAGCAATCCCTTCGCGGCCAGCGCCTGCTCGACCAGCAGCACGCTGTCCTTGGCGCCCGGCGTCAAGGCGCTGTC
Organism: Amycolatopsis sp. NPDC051071; assembly: GCF_040682875.1. Lineage (NCBI taxonomy): Bacteria > Bacillati > Actinomycetota > Actinomycetes > Pseudonocardiales > Pseudonocardiaceae > Amycolatopsis > Amycolatopsis sp. NPDC051071. Next base: position 70,627 of record NZ_JBFBBY010000007.1, read on the forward strand.
CGCCCGGCGCGGGTCGATCTGTGCGGCCTTGAGCACCGCTTCCATACTGGCCGCGGGCAACGCGGCCGCGGTCGTTTCGGCGCCGGCCGGTGTGGCCACGCCGAAAGTGAGCGCGCTCGCTGTCGCGAGTACGGCTACCTTGGTCAACAATTCGTGCCTCCTGGACGAAACCGAAGTTTGTCCGGCCAGCATGAACAGAGTGAATACAAGGTCCGTACAAACGAAGGTTTCTCAGGTATGGGACGAGCCCGCGAACTGGGTGATCGCTTCGGACAAAGTGCGGCAATCGGGATCATCGAGATGTTTCGCGACTTCCTCTTCAAGTGGGCGAAGCCGGTCCCTTGTGCGGGCCGATTCGAGCGCGCCGGCGGTTTCGAGTGCTTCGACCCCGACGGCGAGAGCTTGATCGCAGTCTCCGGCGAGAACATGGCCGGTCGCCAGCATGATGAGGCAAAGTGACCGGCTGCGCCGCATTTCCGGGCCATAACGTTCAACCGCGTCCGTCAACGACGAGATGGCCAGGCCGACATGCCGTCCGCCGAGGTGCAACGCCAGATCCGTGTGTATCGAACCGGCCATCGCGGAAACGTCGACCTCGGTGAAGAACCTCGCCCAATCGGGTGGTTTCGCTTCACTCTTTCCGGCGAATTCCTCGCCGGCCCGATCGAGTAGTCCGACGGCCAAGTCCACCTCGCCCTTCTTGGCGTGAGCCCAGCCCTCGTTCGCGCTCAGGATGCTCGCGGCCAGTTTGGACCCCGACCGTTTCGCCGCCAGCCTGCCGAGCCGGAATTGGGCCAGTGCCTCGTCGGGAGCGCCGTGGTGCAGATGAACCCGGCCTCTGCGGTAATGGATGTTCGCGGCCAATTCGTCGTCGCCGCCATCGTCGGCCAGGCTCAGTGCGAGCGCGAGATGGTGGTGTGCCTCGCCTGCCCGGCCGCTGTCGAAACAGGTCCAGCCCGCGAGGTTGTGCAAATCCGCGACGGCGGAGAGGAGCATGGGCCGCACGGATCCGGAGATCGGCATGCCGAGCATCCGGTGGCCGCGCCGGATCCGTGCCAGGACGGCGTCGCGGCAGATTCCGCCGCCGTAGCGGTAATCGACCGCACGCAGGGCCCTGGTTTGTGTTTCCAGCGCTTCGACATCGCGGGCTTCCACCCGGTCCCGGGGGCGATGAGTGGCGGCTTCAGGATCTGTCATGGTCATTAACCCCTGACGTAACCCCAGGGCTATATCCGTGATTTCAAAGCGTAACGCCGCTCGTGGAGACGCGCAGGAGTGTCGCTCCGGCGAGAACGGGAGGAACCTGATATGACTTCCCATGGACGCCGAAAGGTCGAGACCCCCATGGTGCTACGTACTTCGTCACCCGCGCGAGCCCAGCTCAGACTGGTCTCCCCGGCGGGCGTGGACCCGGCGCCCAGGTACGGCGGGCTCGCCGACAGGCGGCTGGCCGCTATCCTCGCCGCCGAAGACGTGGCCGAGGAACACGGGCTGAGCGCGCACGTCCGGACCACCTGTTACGTGCACCGGTGCTGGGTGCACCAGTGCATCTCCGATCCGATGCACGTCCTGGTCGTCACCGGGCACCGGTGGTGCCGCCGGTGCGATCGCACGGTCGTCGTCGACGTCGACGAAACCGCGCCGGGATCGGTCGAGCTCTACTGCGACGGGTGCGGTGTCCCGCCGGACACGGTCGCGAACCGTGAAGTGCTCCTGTCCTGCCGGACCAGTCTGAGCGCGATGCATGGCGGGCAAGCGGCGACGTTGTACGTCGTTCCGGACCCCTGAAGGGGCCATCTGGCGGTACATGGGCTGCTGGACGGCCGTATCCGGCGAGGCCGTCAAGCGTAGTCAGTGGTTTGGACCACCACTGTTACCGAAGCGTGATCTGGACATATCGCGCGGAAGGTTACTTTGTTGTGGCGCGCAACGAATTGCTTCGCCCGTGGATTTCCAACGCCGGAGGTGTCACGACGTGAACCGGATCTTTGTGCGGCCCAAACGGCGGAAAGGGGGCCGAGGCGTGCTCGCCCTCGGCCTTTCCGCCCTCCTGATCGCCGCCGGGCTCGGCGGAGCCACCACCGCCTCCGCCGCGGTGGACTACAACCAGACAGCGGTGTCGCAGAGCGCGACGCAGGCACAGATCTCCTTCACGCCGACGACGGCCGCGCTCTACGTCGACCTCCACTACACCGGCGTTTCCGGGCAGGGTCAGCAAAACGTCCGCATGGTCAGCAGCGGCGGAACCTGGCGGCATACGGTCGGTTCGCTCAGCACCGGCACGGTGCTCGACTATTGGTTCACCTACGAGAAGAGCGGTCCGCAGTACGACACGCCGCATTTCAGCTACACCCACGGCGGTAGCGGCACCGCCGTCGCCGTGCCGACGTTCACTCCACCAGGCGGGAGCTACCCGAGCGCTCGCTCGGTGACGCTGTCGACCACGACCGCCGGTGCGACCATCCGGTACACAGTGGACGGTTCCACACCGACTGCGTCGTCCACTGTGTACTCCGGTCCGATCACGGTCTCGTCGTCTTCGACGGTGACCGCGATCGCGCTGAAGTCCGGTTCGGCGAACTCGGCGGTGACCTCCGCGAGCTACACGATCGGTTCGACGCAGGCGACCTGCCCGGTCCAGTCCGACACCCCGGACTTTGGCCCGAACGTGCGGATTTTCGACCCCGGTATGTCGGCGCAGTCGATCCAGACGCGGCTGGACGCGGACTTCAACCAGCAGAAGGACACCCTGACCGCGCAGTTCACCGAACGCCGGTACGCGCATCTGTTCAAACCCGGTGTCTACAGTGGGATCCACGACGACGTCGGCTACTACACGTCGGTCGCCGGTCTCGGGCAGAACCCGGGCGACGTCGTCATCAACGGTGACGTGACCGTCGACGCCTTCAACGAGTCGGACCAGGGCCACGCGCTGCAGAACTTCTGGCGCTCGGCGGAGAACCTGGCGATCGTCCCGAGCAGCGGCGCGAACCGCTGGGCCGTCGCGCAGGCCGCGCCGTTCCGCCGGATGGACGTCCGCGGCGGGCTGAACCTCTTCCCGGCCAGCTATGGCTTCGCCAGCGGTGGTTACACGGCCGACAGCAAGGTCTCCGGCAAGGCCGCGTCGATCTCGCAGCAGCAGTGGTACACCCGCGATTCCGGTTATGGCAGCTGGGAAGGCGGCGTCTGGAACATGGTCTTCTCCGGGACGAACGGTGCCCCGGCGAACACCTTCCCGACTCCGCCGGAGACGACACTCGGCACCACGCCCGTCTCGCGCGACGTCCCGTACCTCTACCTCGACGGTTCAGGTAAATACCGGGTGTTCCAGCCTTCCTTACGTACCAACGCTTCCGGACCGAGCTGGGCCAACGGCAGCACCCCGGGCACGTCGTCGCCGATGAGCCAGTTCTACGTCGTGAAGGCGGGGGACACCGCGTCGTCCATCAACACCGCGCTTTCCCAGGGCTGCGACCTGTTCTTCACGCCCGGCGTCTACCACCTCAACCAGACGCTGAACGTGAGCAAGGCCAACACCGTCGTCCTCGGCATCGGCTACCCGACGCTGGTGCCCGACAACGGGGTCGACGCGATGCGGGTGGCCGACGTGGACGGCGTGCGGCTCAAGGGTCTGCTGTTCGACGCCGGCACGACCAACTCGCAGTCGCTGCTCACCGTCGGCCCGGCGGGCTCGACGGCGGGCCACGCCGCCAACCCGACGACGTTGCAGGATGTCTTTTTCCGGATCGGTGGCCAGATCGCGGGTAAGGCGACGAACAGCCTGATCGTCAACAGCCGCGACACGATCATCGACCACATCTGGGCCTGGCGGGCCGACCACGGCAACGCGGGCACCTACGGGTGGACGATCAACACCGGCGACACGGGTGTGATCGTCAACGGCGACAACGTGTTCGCGACCGGGCTGTTCGTCGAGCACTATCAGAAGTACCAGGTGATCTGGAACGGCCAGAACGGCAGGACGATCTTCTTCCAGAACGAGATCCCTTACGACGTCCCGAATCAGGCGGGCTGGAAGAGTCCAAACGGGCTCAACGGGTACGCCGCCTACAAAGTGGGGGACAACGTGACCACGCATGAGGCGTGGGGCCTTGGCAGCTACTGCTTCTTCAACGACAACCCGGCGGTGAACCTGTACCACGCGTTCGAGGTGCCGAACCGCTCCGGTGTCCGGTTCCACAACATGGTGACGGTCTCGCTGAATTACAAGGGGACCATCACCCACGTGATCAACGACGTGGGGGCGGTGACCCCACCGGGGACGACGCCGAGCAACTTGGTCAGCTATCCGTAGTCACAACTGCCTTTCCTGACCGGTGCGGAGCTGGGCGTGACCGTGTGGATTCCGGGACGTCAGATGTCCTGGAATCCACACAGTCCTGCTTCACCGTGCGTTGGCGGGTTTCAGGTTCGCCGTTGGCGTATAACGCCCTATACCCGCCGGGTTTCCCTCGATGCCGTATCACGAATCCGGTGATCTGGCGGCGGATGAGGGGCAAGGCAATCGTGGCGTGGTGCCCGGGCTCGCTGTGACCGACTTGTTCGCGGGGTTGGCGGCCAGGGTGAAGGCGTGACTCGCGTGCTTGAGGACGTAACTCGCGTGCTTGAAGGCGGATCTCACGTGCTGGATGCCGAACTTAGGTGTGCGGAGCCTGAGCACGCGAGTTTCGGCTTTAAGCACGCGAGATACGGCTCTGAGCACGCGAGTGCGGTGCCGCGCCACCCCAGGCGCCACCTTTGCCGCACCCCTCAATAGAACCTGCTTTCCCAGGGCGTGACCTGCCTCGTCGGCCAATCTGGATCCGCACTCGGGAGATGCATAAAGGATTCATATAAAGTTGCTATGCTTCAGGCGTGAGTCTCCGAGACGCCACGCACGGCGCTTCCGATGCCATCGGGTCAGCCCTCTACGGTCTGGCCATCAGGGCCGTGAGACGCCTTCCCCGCGACATGAGCCTGACGTCCGCCGCCACCTTGGCCACCCTGGACAAGACCGGCCCGCGACGGATCACCGATCTGGCGGTGGCCGAGGGCGTCACCCAGCCCGCGATGACCGTCCTGGTCCGGGTGATGGAGGGATCCGGGCTGGTCGAGCGGAAGGGTGATCCGTCCGACAAGCGGGTCACGCTGGTGTGCCTGACCGAGGCCGGCGCGTCGTACGTCCGGACACGGCGCCAGGCGGGCGTCGACGCGTACGTGCGGTTGATCGACGAACTCACCGGTGACGAGGTCGAGGCCTTGGCGGCAGCCCTTCCGGCGCTGCTGCGTCTGGCGGAGCTCGAAAGCCACGCCCGAGAGGAGTCAGGGCGGTGACCGCGGCTCGGCCTCATGACGAGCCCATGAGCACTGCCCTGAAACGTTCCGAGGCACGTCTGCTGGTCCCCGCCCTGATGTTCATCGCCCTGGTCGTGGCGGCGGTCGCCAGCCTCGGGACGCCACTCATCACCAGCGTGGCGACCACGTTCCACGTCTCACTCGACAGTGCGCAGTGGACACTGACCATCGCCCTGCTCAGCGGCGCCGTCGCCACACCCGTCCTCGGCAGGCTCGGAGCCGGTCCTCACCGGCGGGCCACTGTGCTCGCCACGCTGGCGATCGGCGTCGTCGGTAGCGCGCTCACCGTGCTGCCGCTGCCGTTCGCCTGGCTGCTCGTGGGCAGAGCGGCCCAAGGCGTCGGACTTGGTCTCACAGCGCTGATGATGGGCGTGGCCCGCGACCATCTTCCCGAGGAGCGCAGCGCGCCCACGATCGCCCTGATCTCAGTGGTCTCCATCATCGGAGCCGGCGTCGGCTACCCGCTGGCCGCGCTGCTCGCCGAGTTCGGCGGACTGCGGGCCGCCTACGGGCTCGGCCTGCTCGTCACCGCCATCGCCTTCGTGACCGCGTGGCGCTCCATGCCCGCAGCCCCCGAAGGTCGCTCCGCTCACGTGAACGTGGCCGGTGCGCTCGTCCTGGCGGGTGGACTTTTTCTCGTCCTGTTCCTGGCAGGCGAGAAGAGCCTGTGGAGCCGACACCTCGCCCTGGCGGTGACCCTTGCCGTCGTCGCCGTACTCCTGCTCTGCGTCTGGACCGTTTCCGAACTGCGAACCAAGACGCCCCTGGTCGACGTCCGGGCGGTACGGCATCCGGCGGTCGCCGGGGCGAACATCGCCATGTTCGTCGGCGGGAGCGGCATGTACCTCCTGCTCACCCTCATCACCCGCTACGCGCAGACGCCGCACAGCGCCGGCTACGGCTTCGGACTGACCACCTTCGTGGCGGGGCTGGTCCTCATCCCGTTCTCCGTGCTGGGGTTTGTCGCCGGCAAGCTCACGCCGCGGGTCCGGATGCGGATCGACGGCCCCCTGCTCCTGGCCGGCAGCGCCGCCATCGTCGGCGGCGGGTTCGTCCTGTTCGCCACCGCCCGGTCCAACCTGGCCGAACTGCTCGCGGCCATGGGCGTGCTGGGCTTCGGCGTCGGCAGCTTCTCGGCCGCCATGCCCGGCGTCATCCTGGCCGTCACCCCCAAGAGCGAGACGTCGAGCGCCATGAGCTTCAACTACGTCGTCCGCAGCGTCGGGTACTCCCTGGGCAGCGCCATCGGCGGTCTGGTCCTGGCCGCCGGCACCGCCACGGGCAGCCTCTTCCCCGACGACAACGCCTACACCACCGCGGCGCTGGTCGGCATCGGCGCCATGGCGATCACGACGCTGACAAGCCTCGCCCTCGCCCGCCGACGCTCATCCGGAACCAACTCGTAAGTCCGATGCACTCATCCCAACACTGGAGGTTCCATGCCCAAGGGCTACTGGGTCAGCGCCTACCGCACCATTGCGGACCCCGAGAAGCTGGCTGCCTACAACAAGCTTGCCGGTCCAGCCGTCCGGGCCGCGGGCGGGCGGCCGCTCGCCCGCGACGGCCGGGTCGTCGCACACGACGCCGGAATCGCCGGGCGCACCATCCTGATCGAGTTCGACAGCTTCGAACAGGCGGTCGCCGCACGTGCGAGTGCGGCCTATCAGGAGGCGTTGGCCGCACTCGCTGACGGCGTCGAGCGCGACTTCCGCATCATCGAGGGCCTCGACTGACGTTGTCGTGAGTGTTTTGGGTCGTTAGGGCCAAGAGTGTCGGCCGATCGCGCGTGAAGGACCCCTTCCCTCGGCTCAGCCGAGGAAACTCGACCTTCACGCGCGACCCAAGTACAGGAAGGCCCCCTTCCTGTACCTAGGCGCAAGGAAGGGGGCCTTCCTGTACCTCAGGCGAGCACGCGGGCGCCGGTACCGAGCGGGGCGGGTCTCGTGAGTGATTTGGGTCGTTAGAACGACCCAAAACACTCACGACCCACGCGGTGTCGGAGGCGGCGGAACCGTCTTCGCCAGCACGATGTCCGCCAGCCGGATCGTCGCGAGACCGCGTTTGGTTTCCACCGTGCATTCCGCGTCGTCACGCGACCGGAGGTACCCGAGCGCGTCCGTGAACCCGCCCTCGATCCGGTACCGCACGACGACCCGCGTGCCGACAGGGACGTCGGGGAGGGTCATCGGCTCAAATGCGCGGTGAGCTCGTCGTCGCTCGGCTCGACCAGATGCGTGCCGTCCGGCCAGACGATGGTCGGGATCCGCCGTTCCCCGTTCTGCAGGGCGCGCACGGTCTTCTCAGCGCCGGAATCCGCCTCGACATCGAAGTAGTCGTATTCGACACCCTTGGCGTCGAGCAGGGCACGGCTGCGTTTCACGTCGGGGCACCAGCTTGCGCCGTACACGGTGAGGTCGCTCATGGTTCACAGCATGCCAGGCCGCAGCCCGGCGGCGTGTTCGGCGAGGGCGGAACGGTCGGTGAGACCGGTCTTGGTGATCAAGCTGGCGACGTGCTTCTCGACCGTCCTTGGCGAGATGTGCAGCCGTTGTCCGATGTCTTTGTTCCCCATCCGCTCGGCGAGCAGCACGAGGACCTCGTACTCACGCACGGTGACACCGGACGCGCGCAGGTCGCCGGGTACGCGGTCGACACCGGCCCGCCGCTGCCGGACGGGTGCGCCGAGCTTGCGGAGCAGGCTTCGGCAGGCACCGGCGACGGCCTGGATGTCCCTGCCGTGGAAGTACTCTTCGGCTTGGGCGAGCCAGCCTGCCGGATCGCCCCAGCCGTCGGCGGCGGCCGGTTCGGCGATCAAGCGGAGGCCGAGATGGCGGGCCAGCGGATACGGCGCCGACGTCTCCAGTGCGGCGGTGACCGCCCGTCCGGCTTCCGCCGCGTCACCCCGCCTGCCGTGCTCGACGGCGTGCGCGAGTTCCACGAACTGACGGTTCCACCGCATTCCGCTCACCGCGGACTCGGCGGGCGGGCAAGCGGCGCCGCCGAGGGTGTCCACGAGTGTCCGGAGCCCGTGCTGGCCGGCGAGATGAAACCGGCTCGGCCGCCGCTCCTCCAGTTCGGTGACTTGCCCGAGTTCCCGGCGCGCCCGCTCGAAGTCCTCCTCGAGCAGCGAGCAGAAGACCCGCCCGAGCCCGATGCTCAGCACCATCTCCTGCGCGTTCTCGCCGCCGATCGCCCGGAAGTCCTCCAGCGCCCGCTCCATCGCCGGACGGTCGGCCCGGTGCCCGGCCGACATCGCCCTGGTCATCTGCGCGTACTGGAGCAACGCGGTCAGCCGCAGCCTGCCGAGCACGGCGAGGTTCTCCTCCAGCAGCGCGTGCGCGGTGTCGAACTCGCAGCGCAGGATCGCGTGCATGGTGCGCACGGAGTCGACGGCGCAGTGCAGGGTGATCGACCCGGTCCGCTGGGCGTCGGCGCGGGCGAGCAGCAGGGTCTGTTCGTCGCCGTTCATCAGCACGCGATGCCCGCCGAGCCGGACCAGCGCCTGCGTGCGGAGATGGTGCAGGTGGTTGTCCTCCGCGGTCCGCCGCGCGAGCTGCATGTAGTGCTCGGACTCGGTGAGGTCCCGCGACAGTGCCAGCATGCCGAGCACCTGCAGCGCCTGGCAGACGACGAACGGCTGCCCGGTCTCCTCGGCCACCTTCCACGCCTGCCGCGCGAGCCGTTCCGCCTTGCCGGTGCGGCCGGGGACGTCGAGCCAGAGGTTCGCTTCGACGGCATCCAGCGCGGCCTGCTGCGCTGGGGAGATCGTCGAACCCAGTGGAGCGCGGGCACGCTCGATTTGGCCGAGGCATTCGTCGTGCCGCCCGGCGATATACGCGGCCCAGGCCAGCTGGGTGTGTAGCTTCGCCGCGCGTTCGAGGGTCCCGATCTCGCCGAACTCGGCGGAAAGTTCGACGGCGCGGTCGAATTGACCGGTCTGTCCCAGCGCGTACAGCAGGGTTTCGAGCACCTCGGCCCGATCACCCGCGTCGGCGCCGGCGAGCAGGTCGACGGCTTTGGTGAGCATCGTGACCGCCGAGTCCGCGGCCCCGGCGTCGAGCGCGCGGCGACCGGTCTCGGCGAACAGTTCTCCCGCCGCTTGTTCGTCCGACGCGGTCAGCCGCAGCGAAGCTACAAGGGCGCACAGGTCACCCGGCAGGCCGGGATAGAGCTTCTCGACGGCGTCCGCGGCCTGGCGTGCGTGCGCCGCTTTCCGTGCCGGGACCTGGCGTTCCAGCAGTGCTTCCGCGGTCAGCGGATGACGGAAGGCGTACCAGCCCGGGGTCGTTTCGTCGGTGGTCACCAGGTTTGCCGAGACCGCGGCGGTCAGATGGTTGTGCAAGGTCCGGTCGTTCATCCCGGTGACCGTCTGCACTACCGACAGCGGGAAGCGGCGGCCGATGATCGCGGCGACCGACAGCAGTTCACCCGCCTGCTCGCCCAGTTGGCCCATCCGGGCGCCGATACTCGTGACGAGCGCGGCGGGAACACGGGCACGCAGTTCGCCGATTACTCGCCAGCCGTCGCGGCCCTCGACCAGCAGACCGTCGTTCACCATGCCGTGTAGCAGTTCCTCGACGATGAACGGCAGACCCGCGCTGTTGCGCCACAACAACTCCGCCGCGGGCGCGGGCAGGCTGTCCGGTTCGGTCTCCAGGCAGGCCGCGGCGAGCCGCCGGGTGTCGGCGAGGCCGAGACGCTCGAGTTCGAGGACGGTGCAGCTCATCCGCTGCGCGCCGGAGGTCGCCAGGCGCAGCGCGTCGGATGGTTCGTTGCGCAGCGTGCCGACGAGGAGGGTGTGCGCGGCGGAGAGGTTGTCGACGAGGTATTCGAGGATGAACAGAGTTTCGGCGTCGGCATCCTGGAGGTCGTCGAGGACCAGGAGCGCGCCGCGCTCGCGGCTCGTGATCGCCAGTAGCCGGTACACGGCCTCGGCGAGGACCATCAGCGAGCCGGATTCCCGTGGGCGGTCGCCTTGGGACCAGTCGGGTATGAGCTGCGCGAGTACGGGGACGAACGGGTCGAGTTCGGCGGCTCGCGGTGGCCCGCCACCGCGGAAATGCGAGAGCAGTGCCTGCGTCAGTGGCCTGAAAGGGACCAACGGGCCGATCGAACTCGCCCTGCCCTGCAGGACCGGGATGTCCGCGGCGACCGCTCGCGACGCCGCTTCGATGGCGAGCCGGGACTTGCCGATTCCGCCTTCGCCCACGAGAAAGAGCGCGCCGCCGCGGCCGGCGATGGCGCGATCGAGAGCTACGGAAAGCTCGGCCAGTTCGGCGTCGCGGCCGATCACCCGTGACGAACGGATCCCCACCGCCGTGACTATAGCGAGCGGATTCCGCTGCTATGGCGAAGAGTTGATCACGAAGACGGGTGTCGGGAACCCGTCTTCGTGAACCTTTCTCAGATCCAGCCGCCGCTGAGGACGCTGACCACGGACGGCGAGTAGGGGTCGCCGGACAGGGTGGCGAGCGGGTTGGCGCTCAGCCGCGGCTTGCTGCCCGCCAGCGCGTGGTTGCGCGAGCCGACCTCGAGAGCTCGGGGCAGGGTCACGGCGCCGAGCGCGTCTTCGGTGGCGGACAGGTCTCTTTCATACATTCGGGCTATCTCCTCATACTCGGTTTGGCGGTGGGACAACGGTGGCCGCGGGATGCGGACGGTCGGGGCGGAGCAGCAGCGCGGACGGGACGCGGTCGCCGAACCCCAGCCGCAGCAGGCCGTAGCCGATCCCCGCCAGTCCGCTCAGGAACCCGGGCGTGGGAACCGCGCCGGGAGTCCCGCAGCGCGCGCCGCGCTGGTCGATGGCGGCGAGCAGGTGACCGGTGCGGCGCCGTACCGCGGCGGCGGCGCCAGTGTGCCCGTTCTCCGCCAGCACGCACAACACCTCGATGACCCCGGTTTCGCCGTGGCACAGGCTGAGATCCTTCAAAGGCGCCCCGTCGGACAACCGTTTCACCGTGCGGTCGAGTTCCAAGGCGCGGGCGGGATCGGGCAGGTGGGCGGCCTGGCCGAGCGCGGCGCCCGCGAGACCGGCGCACCAGCCGCCGGTGCTTTCCGCCCGATCGTCCGCCCTTCCGGGCATTTCTTCGCCGGTCCGGTCGTGTGCCCGCAGGACCCAGTCCATTCCCGAGGAACCGTGTGCGAATCCCGTCCCTTGTGGACGTTCGCGGTCGAGCAGCTGTTCGGTGTACCGGCCTGCCCTCGTCAGCGAGCTGTCGAGTCCTGTTTGGACATACACCGAGCGCATCGAGGCGACACCGCCCGCGAGTCCGGTCGTGAACCCGGTCGGCGTCTCGGCGGTGGCCTCGGGCATCAGGTCGACGGCCTGTTCGATGAGGTCTCCGGCGGGAAGTCCGACCAGGGTACTGAGCCGTGCGATCGTGTACGCGACGCCGCCGAGGCCGAGAAGGCCGCCGCAGCCGGCCGTGGCGGCCAGTTCGGGGTCGGCCCGGAGGGTCGCGAAAAGACCGGGCAGCGGGGTGATGGCGTACGCGGCGAGATCGCGGTAGCGCGCGATCCCGGTCAGTTCGGCGAGCTGGGCGAGGAACAAGGCGACCCCGCAGTAGCCCTCGCCGAGGCCGGCGCCCATCGGCAGCACGGTCCAGTACCGGTCGTCGACGAGTTCGATCCCGAGCCAGTTGGAGCGGTGCTCGTCGGAGAAGGCGTTGGCGACGATGTGATCAGCGATCCCGCAGGCGGTGACCAGCAGCCGTTCCGCGTCGGGTGCCTGGTTCGGCACGGCCGTCTCGGCGGTTTCGCCGCCGCCGTCGTGCCCGGTGGTCGCGGTGCTGATGGCGAGGGTGGCCGAGATCAGCCATTCCTGGTCACGTTGGTCGAGGGGGTCCATCTCGGCGACCTTCGCGAGCACCGTGTCCAGCGATGGCCGGCCCACGACGCCTTCGACGCTGTCGCCGCGTGAATCGAGCAGCGAGGTCGAACCGGGGTTGGACGTGAACATCGGGACGTCGCCCACCCAGAGGTCGGCCCGCTCGTGCGGCACGAGCCGCAGCAGCTTCTCCTCGCCTGCCGAGTCCTCTTCGAGCAGGTCGAAGGCGTGGTCGCGGTCGGCGGCGTCGCGGAGGAGATCCGGATGCGTGGTCTCGTCGAGCAGGCGGAAGTAGAAGTTCGTCGGCCGGATGAGTACCCGGATGGGGTCTTCGGCGCACCGCCGGAGGTGCTCGGCGAGTTCGTCCCGCGCGCCGGAGATCGCGTCGTAGCCGAGCCGGAAACCGGCCAGCAGTGCCGCGCTGTGCTCGGCGGGGGCGACGTCGCGGCCGTCGAGGCGCGGGAGGTTGTTCCCACCCGCGAGTTCGCCGGGTACGCGGACCAGCCGCATCCGGTCGGTGCCGGCGTCGGCCCAGTCGACCCGGTCGGTGGGCAGCCTGCCGCCGCGGCCGGCGAGCCCGGAGATGTCGACGGCGCCGTGCTCCCCGGCGAACAACTGGGGGAGCAGCAGCGTGCGCTGGACCGAACGCGCCAGCATCGCGGCCGCGGGGTCGCCGTCCTGCGGAACGGCAGGCGAAGGCTGGAAAAGGGTTTCGATGTCGATCAGCACCGGCTGGTCGCCACTCGCGATGATGTTCTCGTAGTGGACGTCGGTGGCGTCGAGTGCGTGCAGCAGCGCCAGCAGGATGCCCTGGCGCCGGTAGAAACGGTCGACGTCGGCGATGTCGGTGCACGACCGGTGCTCGACGAACCGGAGCCAGCCGTATCCGTCGCGCGGTAACGCGTCGGCGGTCCGCAGTTCGAGGCCGGGCAGCCGCTTGTTGAGCCGTTCGACGACGTCGGTGAAACGCGCGTGCAGGAGCAGCGGGCGGGGTTTGTAGATCACCTGTGCGCCGCTGGAGAACCGCAGCAGTTTGACTGAACGTCCGCGCGCGTGGGAGTCACCGATCCCGCCGGCCACTTCGATGAGCGTGCCGAGTTCGCCGTCCACGACCGAACAGGGCAGCGCGACGGCGTCCTCGGCGAAACGGGTGAGCATTTCGGCGTGGGCCTCGGCGGCGTGGAGGCAGGCCTGCGCGACGATCCGCGCCAGAACCGGATACTCGCCGAACAACCGGACAAGCCCCGCAGGCGTGGACTGCTGCCGCACGAAGTCGGCGAAGCGCTCTTCGGGTGTTTCACCGTGGAGGGCGTCCGCCTTGCGGGCTCGGTGGAGTTCGAGGACCAGCGTGCGCACCGAGAGCGTCAGCAGATGCTGGTCGAGTTGAGCGGCGAAACCCGCACGGAGTGCGCCGACGTCAGCGCCTTCGAGGCCCTCGGGGACTGCTTCACGACTGGCAGCGGCGACGAACGACCTGAAGACCCCGGCGAACTCGACACGCCAGTCACCGACTGGGGCTCGCCCCGGCAGAGGCGTGATGACGGCGTGTTCGGCGAAGTCCGCCCATGCGGGCTTGTCCACCGTCGGTTCGCGCGGGGTCTGGCCGTGCACCCACCACTCCAGCGGCAGGGACGTCGCCGGTTCTGGGAGCGTCACGTCACTCATGCTGTCAGGGCATCACGGTGCGCACATGGGGGCCGGACCCCCACATTCAGCGCACGCACGAAGATGACCGGAGAGTGACGATCGTGGTCGTGAGTGGAGAAGACGGTTCTTTGAGGGAAAGTCAAACGGGGCGTGGTGGGTTCGGCGGCGGCAGCGGACTCGTCAGGAAGCCAGAAGCTCCTGACTATCCACAAAGGACGCTTTTCGGGATTGGAGTGTCCGGTTTGAGCAATTTGCGCGGCTTCGCGAGGGGGTCGTGAGTGCTTTGGAGGGTTAGAACGCTCCAAATCACTCACGAGCCCACCATGAACAGCACATATAGGCGAAAACCGGGCATTTCGTCACCGGAAGGCGTCCTTCGTGGATAGCCAAGGCGCGGCCGGGCTCCGTCAGCCAGTCCGAACCCGCACGGCGAAGGCCTCCTTACTACCTTCAGGGTAGGCAAAGAGGCCTTCACGACCCCCGACCCGCCGCTTTCCGTGCCGATCCCGCGTTCGGCACCAAAATATGGGGTCCCGGCACCCATGCGCTGGGACCGGTCCCGGCGCGACCATGGTCGGGTGAGCGCGGAAGCAGGACATCTGGGGCCCGAGGTACCGCGGCGATCGTAGGGCGATCGCCGCGGCATCGGGCGCGGGCCGGTTCTGGGGGTCCGGCCCGCGCCGCCGGAGTGGGTGGCCGCACGCCGTCCACCACGCGGTGGCGCGGCCACGAGACCGCCGACCTGTGGCGCCCGGACCGGGACTTCTGGATTCTCGACATCGGTGAGCCGGTGGAGATCTCGCGGGGGTGGTCCAGGTCGGCGATGTTCATCGGCGCTCGTGCGCGCCGCGCCGGGACGGAGCCTGGTAGGGAGGGGTGGCGCTACTGACCAGAGCTTCGGAACTCGCGGGATCCGGGCGATCGCCTTGAGCGGCAGTCCGATCGACCTCCTCGGCGACGACGCTGACCGGTGGCCACCCGTGTGGTCCGATCAGGCCGGGAAATCACGCGCCATCCGTCGGCGCAGCCCGGTGGCGTAGGGCCCGTCATTCGCATGTTCGTACGCCACGATCGCCGCTTGCCAATGACCTCGGGCTTGCGCCGGGTCCCCTTGGTCCCTGGCCGTCTTGCCGAGCTGTTCCAGTGCGCGTGCCTCGCGGCGGCGGTCGCCGATTTCGCGACAGATCGTCAAGGCCTCGAGGTAGTGGGTGCGCGCCTGGTCATGGCACTTCTGGTGGCGAGCCATGGTGCCGAGGTTGTGTGCGATGTCGGCTTCACCGTGCCGCTTGCCGAGGAGGCGATAGAGGGCGAGCGCGTCGTCGTAGTGAACACGGGCGGCGCCGTAGTCACCCTGCAAGCGCAGGATCGAGCCGAGGTGGTGCAGCGCACGGGCTTCACCGCGATGGTCGTCGAGCGTGCGGTACACGACCAGGGCTTCGTGATAACGAGTCCGGGATGCGTCGAAGTCGCGCTGGTGGCGAGCGGCCCTGCCGAGGCCGAGAAGGGCTTTCGCCTCGCCGGGCCGGTCTTTCAGTTGCCGTGCCGCATGGAGCGCGAGCTGATAGACGGTGCGCCAGACCTCCCAGTTTCGTTGGAAGAGCAGATACCCGCTTAGCGCGAAGGTCAGCTGTGTGACCTGCTGATATTGGCCTGACTCGTGGGCCAAGGTGATGGCGTCGACGACATTGGTCCGTTCCGCCCGGAACGAAGAGCGGGACTTCGGAAGGGCGTCGGGTGACGGCATGAGGTCCTCGTCGACCAGCCGCATGGCATCGACGTAATAGTCGAGCAGACGGACGACCGCGGCGTCGCACGCATCAGCGGACTCGTCGACGGACACGCGGTGCTCCGCGTAGAGCCGCAGCAAGTCGTGGAACCGGAACCAGCCGCGAGGTTCGCCTTGCTCGATCATATGCGCTCTGCGCAGTCTCCCCAGTATCTTGGCGGTGTCCCGAGGCGGAAGATCGGCCAATGCCGCCGCGGCTTCGAAGCTGATCCGTGGTCCCCGGTTCAACGACAACAAGCGGAACAGCCGGGCGTCGTCGCGCTCCAGACGGGTGTACGACAAATCGAACGCGGCGCGCACGGCGAGGTCGCGGTCATAGCTGAGTTCGTTGAGCCGAGTGGTCGAGGACCTCAGCGCTGCCGCCATCTCACTGATCGGTTGATCCGGGTCGCTGACCAGGATCGCGGCGACAATGCTCAATGCCAGCGGTAAATACCCGCAGAACTCGGCGACCTCACCGGCCGCTTCTGCTCCCTCCACGACCCTGCGGTCCGCAGGGTTCGCAGTGCGCACGGCGGTGTCCAGCATTGCCACCGCTTCCACCCTTGGCAGTACGTTGAGATCGATCTTCCTGGCCCCGTGCAGGTCACCGAGGGTGTGCCTGCTGGTGACCAACACACGGTGAGGGGAACTCGGCAGCAGCGGCCGGACCTGGTCGGCAGACGACGCGTTGTCCACCAGGACGAGCACCCTGCCCGTCCGCTCGGAGAGCTTGGACCGGTACAACGCCTCGCGCGCCGACAACGCCGGTGGAATGTGCTCGCCGGCAACGCCGAGAGCCTGCAGGAACACCGACAACGCCTCACCGGGATCGAGCCGGTTGTCCGCCGAATAGCCTCGCATGTCGACGAACAGCACACCACCAGGAAACCACCCCGCACTGACGGCATCGTGCGCCGACTTCACCGCGAGCGTGGTCTTACCGACCCCAGCGAGGCCGGCGACCGCGGACACCACAACCGGGACGCTATCCGGCGACGGCCGCAGTGCGTCCGCTATCCGGGCGAGATCGGTAGTCCGGCCGGTGAAGTCGGCGTTGACCGGCGGAATTCCGGCCAACGCGGTAGGTGCTGACCCGCCGAGGTAGAGATTTCTCGCTACTTCTCCACTGATCTCGTTGTGCGACTCCACCATGCCCTATGTTCTACCGGCAACCCGCCAAGCCGAGGTGAGAACCGGCGAAATAGCACACGAGAGCCTCGCTGGCCCTCGTTCAGGTATCACTGTCTTCGTACCTCAGCGTGCCCATATGTCAGGGTGAATCCCAGCGTAGAGGGCCCGGTCGGTGGAGCGCCATGACGGGTAATTACCCATTCCGCCGGGCATGAATCCGCGCTGGCCGGGTATCCGGGCGGTTCGACGAGGAAAGGAGTCATTGTGACGAACACCGAGACCGGCCAAGTCACCGGCACCAAGGACAAGCACTACAACCTGATCTGGTTCACCGAAGCCTGTCTGTCCAACGCCCTGCGCATGGAGACCTACGCGAAGGACGCGGAGCGCGACGGGGACGACGAGCTGGCAGGCTTCTTCCACCGCGCCCAGGAGGAGAGCCGCAAGGGTGCCGAGCAGGGCAAGCGGCTGCTGGCGAGCCGACTGTCCCAGTAGCGGGCCGGAGGCGGTGCCCGGGACAGGATGAGCCGGTACCGGGCGCCGCCGGGGACCTCCGACCTCTCGAGTCATGATCCGCGCTTCCGCGGTCTTTCGCGGAGGGGGCTCGGTCCGGCCGGGTGACCGCCCGAATGGGGGATTCGGCGCGTTCCGTGTTCGCGGGGAAGTCCTGGCCTGAGCGTTTGTCTCGTCGGTCGTCCGGGTGAGTGACGACGAGCGGGCTCCGCTGAGGTGTGTTGTTCTTGCCCGGCAATACACCGTCACGGGAGGTGCTCGCGGTGTTCGGAGGGATGGTCGCACTGGGGATCAGATCGGGTTTGATCCATCGGGTCGGTGTCCCGGACGGCCGAGTGACGAGACTGTACGAGCACGCCGGAGCGTTTCCCGACGGTGTTGTAGTGCTGAATGGTGCCGTCTACTGGACCACGATGGGAGTCCCCGCTCGGATACCCGGGATGGCGGGGAACAGAGTCTGGACTACTCGCGGCGTGATGGCGGGCTGCACATGGTGGGCCTCGATGGCGCCCGCGCGCGTGACATCGTCCCGGCCGGCTCCATCACCACCGGCAAACAGGTTGTGTCCGACGGAGCCGCGACCTTGTACTGGGCGGACCGTGAGGGCTGCCGCGTCAGCCGTGTGCGGGTGGACGGCACCGGGCTCACCGACCTCGTGGTGAACAGCCGCGACGCCACCGGGCGGCAGGAGTGTGTCGGCGTCGCCGTCGATCCCGCCGCCGGATATCTGTACTGGACGCAGAAGGGGCCGGCGAAGGGCGGGCAGGGGCGGATTTTCCGGGCGGGCCTGGAAATACCGGACGGGGCCACCTCGGTGGATCGCCAAGATATCGAGGTGCTGTGGGAGAACCTCCCCGAACCGATTGACCTGGAGATTCGCGGCGACTGGCTCTACTGGACCGACCGGGGTGCCCCGCCGGACGGGAACACCCTCAATCGCGCGCCCATCCCGGACTCCGGCAGGCGGGGCACGGCACCGCGGATTCTCGCCGACGGCTTTCACGAGGCGATCGGCCTTGCCGTGGACGACGAAGCCGGAATCGTCTACGTGTCCGATCTCAGCGGGCGGATCTCGGCCGTGTCGCTACCGGAAGGACAGGGCAGCGGGATCCGTGTCCTCGCCGAACTGGGTGAGCCGGTTTCCGGGATCGCCGGAATCAGTGACTGAACAAGGAACGAAAGGCCGGATCGCCATGGCGTACACCCATGACTTCGAGGACATTCGCGACCGCCCGGTGGCGGTGTTCGGCGCGGGGACACTGGGGCGGCGCATCGCCCTGATGTTCGCCTCCAGGGGAGGAGCGGTGCGGATTTACGACCCGAGCGCCGAGCAGACCGCCGCGGCGACCGATTACGTGGCGCGGACCTTGCCCGGCGTGGTGGCCGAGCGCGGTCACGGCGAGGTCGGCCGCGCGGAGGCCGCGACATCGGTGAACGAAGCCCTCGACGGCGCCTGGCTTGCCGTCGAAGCGGTGCCGGAGCGGCTGGACATCAAAATTCCGCTGTGGGGACAGATCGACGAGGCGGCACCCGCGGACACGATCTTCGCCACGAACTCGTCGTCCTACCCCTCGCGGACGATGGTCGAAAAGGTGCGCGACAAGTCACGCCTGTGCAATATGCATTTCTACATGCCGCCCGGCTCCCCGGCCGTCGATCTCATGTCCGACGGCGAGACCGACCGCGGCTTGCTGGACACGTTGCTGTCGGTGCTTCCCGAGTTCGACATCCACCCGTTCGAGGCGCGCAAGGAAAGCGTGGGGTTCATCTTCAACCGTATTTGGGCGGCCATCAAACGAGAATCGCTGGCGGTTGTCGCGGAGGGCGTCGCTCGCCCCGAGGACGTGGACGGGATGTTCCGGATCAACTGGCATCTGCCCGTCGGGCCGTTCCAGATGATGGACCAGGTTGGGCTGGATGTCGTGCTCGACATCGAAAACCACTACGCGGAGGAAAATCCCGCGCTTCCCGCCGGTCCCAGAGAATTGCTGCACGGCTACGTCGACGCCGGAAAATTGGGTGTCAAGACAGGAGAAGGCTTCTACACCTACCCTCAGTCCTGAGTCCCGTAGATCGAGCTTCCCACGGTCTGCTCAGGGAGAGCATGCCCGATGCTTGTGATTGGACCTGTCGAGCTTTCTTCGAAGGGGAACCGGTCGCTGAAGGCGGGTTTGAGATCGCTCAGCCAGACCGCGGCAGGGTCGTATTCGGCGTAGAAGGGCTTGCCGACCAGGTCGGGATCGCGGGCCTGGATCAAGTGCAGGGCGAAGACCTTACGGCCTGCCAGCTCGGCCACCCCGTCAACGCAGACCTTGCCCGCCGTGGTCGACATGGAAGGTCCCCGCACGGTCCGTGCCAGGCCGGAGACCGCGGCATAGGCGCCGCGGAATATCTCATGCGCGCGCGTGAGCGACACCGCGAAGTAGTCCGCGGGACCGGTGTCGCGCTCCACGAACATGTAGTACGGGACCATGCCCAGGCGCACCTGCCGACGCCACATCGATTCCCACACCTCCCGCGAATCGTTGATGGAGCGGATCAGCGGTGCCTGGGTGCGGATGAGGGCCCCGGTGCTCCGGATCCTGGCAATCGCCTGCTCGACGATCGGGGTCTCGAGCTCTCGCGGATGGGAGAAGTGGGCCATCAGTGCCAGGTTCTTCCCCGAGCGGACGACCTGCTCGAAAAGCGCGAGCAGGTCCGCGGCGCCCGGGTCGGTCACGAACTTGCGTGGCCAGAACGCCAGGGCCTTGGTACCGATCCTGATGGACTCGATCTGTCCGAGCGCGAGCAGGGGTTCCACATACTGCCGCAGCACCGACGCGCTCATGATCATCGCGTCGCCACCCGTGATCAGCACGTTGGTGACCTCGGGGTGTGCGAGCAGATAATCAACGAGTGCCTGGACGCCACCGTCGGCCGCGATCCGCAAGCCGGGTTCACCGACGAACTGCGGCCAACGAAAGCAGTAAGTGCAATAGGCGTGGCACGTCTGCCCCTGGCGGGGGAAGAACAGAACCGTCTCGCGGTACTTGTGTTGTATACCCTCCAACACGTGTCCGTCCAAGACCGGCATGTTGAGCTGCACCTGACCCGCCGGGTGCGGGTTGAGCCGCATCCGCACCCGATGGGCAGCCTGCTGGACCTCGTGTCGCGGCGCGGCACGTCGCAGCAGGCCGGCGATGTGGGCAACGTCCTCCTCCGGCAGCATGTCCTTCTGCGGGAACATCAGCCGGTATATCGGGTCGTCAGGGGCCGATGACCAGTCGATCAGCTCATCGACCACGTAGTTGTTGGTCCGGAACGGCAAGACTTCCGCCACGGCTCGCACCGCCAGGCGCTCGGCGGGCGGCAACCCCGCGCGGGTGGTCAGCTGGTCCAGGTGTCTCGCGGTGAAGGCACGGAATCCGCGGTTCACGGAGGTTGTCTGGGCGGTATCCATCAGGGTCACGTGCGCACCTTTATTCCGCGGACGAAGGCCGCAAAGCCCTCTTTGATCCTGGACGGCCCCCGCGCCACGTGGGGCAGGGCCGGCGGGTCGGCGCAGTGAGGGCGTCTTCGCTGCTCAGCGTTCATGGTCGTCGTCTTCCTCCTCGAGAAAGAAAGCCGGCGCGATACCCGCCGCACGGCGGCTCGCCGGAAAGGCATCCGCGGAAGACCGGAATGACCGTAAGGGACTCCGCGGCGTTGCTGTCATGGCCAATCACGACACCATCGGAATCCTGATGGCCGTGGTATCAGCGGTGCTTGAACTGTGGTGTGCGTTTGGCGAGGAAGGCGTCCATACCTTCGCGCTGGTCTTCCGTGCCGAACAACGCTTGGAACATGCGCCGCTCGTAGGTCAGTCCCTCGGACAGCGGGCTTTCAAACGCCCTGTTCACGCATTCTTTGGCAAGCATCACACTGGGCATGCCCAAGCCGCAAATGGTGTCGGCCGCTGCCAGCACCTCCTGCATCAGCTCATCGGCCGCCACCACACGCGACACAAGCCCGGAGCGCTCAGCCTCGGCGGCATCCATCATCCGGCCGGTCAACACCATGTCCATCGCCTTGGCCTTGCCGACCGCACGCGGAAGCCGCTGCGTCCCGCCGGCGCCAGGCGCGATGCCTACCGTGATCTCGGGCTGGCCGAACCTGGCTGTATCGGCGGCGATGATGAAGTCCGCCATCATCGCCACCTCACAGCCGCCGCCGAGTGCGTAGCCCGCCACAGCGGCGATGACGGGCTTCCTTACCTGGCGCAGCGTTTCCCAGTTGCGCGAGATGAAGCCGGCTTTGTAGACCTGCATGAAGTCGTAGTCCTTCATCGCCGCGATATCGGCTCCGGCGGCGAATGCTTTATCGGTGCCGGTCAGCACAAGGCACCCGATGCTCTCGTCCTGGTCGAAAGCAAGTAGTGCCGCACCCAGTTCGTCCATGAGCTGGTCGTTGAGGGCATTCATCTGCTTCGGCCGGTTGAGCTGAATCAGGCCGGTCTTCAGCGGGCCATCGCCGTGCACGCTGATGAGCAGGTATTCGTAGGGCATGCCGCTCCTCCTGGGCTTTGGGTCAGGTTGGCCGACCGCTGTCTCCATCGTACGATCGGCTCAGCTGATCAGCGGCCGGACGCTGCAGGAGGTTCACCCCTGCGGCGGCCGCCAGCAATACCGGCGAAACCCAGAAGCCGGCAGAGATGTTTCCCGTGGCATCGGAAATCGCCCCCGCCAACATGGGGGAGACGGCCTGCCCGAACGCGAACGCGACAGTCAACAACGCGATGGCCGCCGTCCACGACGAGACTGGCAGTTGCCGCTGCGCCACAATGGTGATCGCGGTCGGACCTGCCAAGAAGCTACCCCCGAAAAGGATCGCGGACACGAACATCGCTGCCGGACTCGCGGGAAAGACAAGTACAGGCAACGTGCCCAGCATGACCGTCGCGAACACCATGGACGGCCCTCGAGCTTCCCGAACAGATCCAAGTACCTTTCCCCACAGCAGGGTCGCTACGGCCGACACGAGTCCCAAGACAGACCAGAACCAAATCACCTGCCCGCTGCTTCGCCCCTGCTCCTGCAACAGCGCGATAATGAACGTCATGTAGCCGACATAGCCGGCTCCGAACAGCCCGTACCCGATGAATGTGGGTACGATCTGGCGGAATTCCCGGCCTCCCAACAAGGCGATGCGCCCACCCGACGGCTCTCGAACACTACGGGCGGCCCACCAAGCCGCCGGCAGGCACGCAGCGCCGATAAGGCCGAGAACAATCCACCCCGCCGGCCACTGCTGTGCACCTTTGTTCAGAACGATGGGAATGGCCACACCAGCCACGAGGATGCCGACGCCAACGCCTGCGACATAGAGACCGACAAGTGTGCCGCGTCGGCGCGGATTCTGCGCCGGGCAGATCGCGGAGGCCAATCCGGCGCCCAGGATGAAGGTAAGAGCCGTCGAACCGCCTCCGATGGTCCGGAGAGCCATGAGGGCGAACACATTTGTGGTGGCTGCGGTGACCAGCAGAATCACGACACTTACGGAGAAACCCAGGAGAAACGTACGGGCCATACCCCAGCGATAAGCCGCCCAGGCCGCTACCAGTGCGCCCACAACGTAACCTGCGCCGTTCGCGGTATTCATCGCGCCGGCTTCGACATACGTCCATCCCAGATCCGCGCGCATCGGCGGCAGCAGCAAGCCGTAAGAGAACCGGGAGAGCCCTAAAGCGACCGCTGCACCCCCGGACAACCCCAGCGCTGTGATGACCTCCCTCCACATTCGCCTGCGACTGTCGTCAGCCTTCGGGGGTGAATCTGCTGTCACTGCCACTTACCTCAAGACGCGGTTTTGAAGGAACACCAATAAGCTTGACTCCGCAAGCTCGACGAACATCGCGCTCGCCGGCAGGGCCTGCGGACTTGCTCGCGGTCCGCTCCGAGCGATCGTCTGCCGGTCCGCGTCCGCTACGGAGCAGCCCTCTCCACTGTAGCGAGCGGCATGGTGTCGTTGACGACGAAGACGCACAGCACCTTCAACGGATCAGGGCCGGGCACCCGCGCGTAATGCACAGCGTCAGCAGGAACCGTATAGGAGCTGCCGATTACGTGATGCTGGTCAGGCAGGCCTTCGACGCACAAGTAGAACTCACCACCGATCACGTAGCCAGTCTCGATACCGGGATGGGTGTGCGGAGACGCACTCGTGCCGGCCGGGACCTCGATGATGCTCGTGTTGATGACGTATCCATTCGGAAACTCGGACTTCTGCAAAAGCGTCCGCTTGATATTTCCCTGGACATGTACTGCGCCTGCCGACGTCCCAACGGTCGGTTCGTTGGATGTTTCGAGGTCTCGCATGCTACTCCTCCTAGGGCGGTTGCGTACATTCTCTTGTCAGCCACTGCGTCGTCACTACATCTTGACACCAATTGCCACCACAGCGGTGCGCGGGACTTCCGCGATGTAGTGCTCTTGCTCGCGGCGAACCGAGATTGGTCCGAGAGTCTCCTCGACGAGAGCTTCGAGCCTCACCTCGACGTCTTGCTGCGAGCCTGAGATTTTGCAGAGGTCATATCCGCTGTATAGATGCATGAGCGCGTTGCGTCTTGCCTCCTCGGCCGTCTGTCCATCCAATATCAGCGGATCATGAATATCACATATTTTCATATCGCAAAAGTCGGCGTCGGCAAAGAGCTCGCGGATCTCTGCGCGAGTGAGATGCTCGTGCGGGTGACCTGTGCGCGAATATGGATGCACAACGTCGTCGAAGAACCGCGCGGCACCTTGGCCTGCCTCGAACGCGTGCAGCACAAGCCGGGATCCGGGCTTGAGCGTGCGGTATGCCTCCAAAACGGCCAGCTGCCGGGCATGCGGACTCAGAAGTTGCGTGCCATAGCCGATGAGAACGCCATCCAATGAGTCGTCCCGAAACAGGCTTCTGGTCGCGGACTGGCGAATATAGGGCAGACCATGTGCGCGACAAGAGCTTATCATCAGATTTGAGATATCAGCCGTGAATACAGTGGGCGAATTATTTCCGAGGGTTGCCGACAGCTGCGCAACGGTGCCACTGCCGCCAAGGACGTCAAGTACCCGGAGGGGTGACCCGGGCATTTCGCCAGAAACTGGAGAGAACCACTCCAGGAGGCTAGTCATGCCAACTCGTCGGCTGTTCGAACTGTTTTGCGCCTGACTCCAAGCCAGTCCGCGGCCTCCTGTGTCCTGGTCTTCGAACTCCCAGGACAACGTGTTCAGTTCCTTGATGTAGTCCTCGATCGCGTCGGCCTCGATGCGCTCTGGATCGAGCAGTTCGTACAGATCGGGGTACTTTTCGCGAATTTCCTGTAGATAACCATGAAAAGTAAGATCGGATATGTAGTTGTTGCTGGTCATCGGACTGCCTCCGAACGAATATCAGGCGTAGCCGTTGAGCGCGTAGAGCCAACTGTGGTGATATCGTCAAAAACCCCGAGTACGATACGTTCGGCATCGACAGTCTGCCTCGACGTGATTCCCGGACGTGGTAAGGCATGTGTATAGAAGTGCGGCCCTTCGACCACAAACCCGACGGCCCACAACCTGGGGTGAACTCGACCGTCAGCCTTTTTTACCCGTAGGTTCTCGTCGATGTCGATCCCCGACGGATGGTACTCGCCGTTCATGAATGGCCTGACCAGACCGCGTCGCAAAAGGTTTGCGGACAAAGAGGAAGAGTCAGTGCAGGGCGAGTACTTGTCGAGTCGCGCAGAAATTACTACGTCGATGGCGATGGATACTGGACCATCGGGGAAATCTAGCGAAATCCGGTAGTTGCTCTCATGGTCGGGCGTCTCAATCCTGCTGGCAGCGCCACCGGCGACATCGAGGAGTCCAGCTTCGAACAGAGCCAGCCATTCTTCATTGCGGCGCAGGGGAGGGCCAAAGGAAACTCGGTTCACGATCGGGTCGAATTTCTCGACGAAATAGCGATGCGAGGCAGGTGTCAAGCCACCATACTCCACCGCTGCGCGAAATGCCTCGCGGGCATCACGCAAGACGTCCGTCGCGGCCTTGACGCCGCTTGTGCGGTTGCCACGATACGCTTCGCCGAGATCGTTTGTCATGAACGCCAGAAGCCATCGGCGAAACTCTACCGGCGATCTGAAGTGCTCGTCTTCCAGCGGCCACAGGATCCGCCGGATCAAACGAATTTCCTCCGGCGTCGGCGTGAAGCGGGTTGCGTCGACGTGCTCATTGGATTCCGCGGTCCGGTAGGCATAGGCCATTTCAGTAATGGTCAGCGGCAGAAGATCAGTATTGAAATCAATCCGCGCGTCGCCCAGCGTCATGGCGCGGGCACGAAGCCGAGCCACGGCCTGCGGGGTGAAAAACTGGCAAATATGGCGGCCGGCCCGCCCCTTCTGGTTGACACCACGGGCTGCGAAAGGCAATGCCTGACGAGAGCAGAGCCAGATTCGTGGCTCACGTCCAGAAGCTTTATAGATTAACCTGCCCTTCTCGGTCCGATACCTGCCACCACGACCAAGGGTAAGCGCCGAAACCACATCGTGAGCAGTAAGACCGAGGCCCTGGACCGCCACCCGCGCATGGCTTGCGATCGCGTCCAGCTTGCCAATGGGGTAGGGAGACGCAAAGTAGGTGAGATGTGGGTTCGCGGATCCGTTATCCTGCGCGAAAGTGGCTAGCCGCCGATCCTCATCTGTCTGCGTACGTTGACCGTGTCCCATGGCAAGCACGGAATAGCGCGCAAAGACTGTCTGCCCATTGTCGAGATCAATCGCGTACACATCATTCTCGAACCGCACGTCAAGTGCCCGTGCGCGCACGTGCTGGACGCCGATATTGAGAGGCAGCGCGGAGACGACCTCGCGGCCGAAGGCAGCCAGGTACTCGCCAAGGAGGACGCGGGGGAGGTGGCTTCGCTCCGTCACCGGTTGCCCTTCATACCTGTCAGGAGCACGGGCTCCGTCCAGCTGCCGGCGATAGCGCTGTTCAGCGGCCCAGTCGAGCACCGATGGCGTGCTGTCACCTCCGACGGAACTCAGCGGCGGGCGCATGGTGACCTGAGACGCGAGGGTGTTGATCAGAAGGTGGCTGGGCTGATCTGTGGGATGACTTCCCTCGCCGAGGTTTCCTGGATCAATCACCAACACATTGAGGCTTATGTGGTGGGGTAGCCGTTTCCGGTGCTCCACAAGCCGCTCAAGGATGCTCAGCGCCCGGGGGCCGCCGCCGATGATGGCAAGCTCGAAGCTAGACATCGGCTGTGTCCGCAGGCGAATCTTCGAAGGACAGCCGTGTGACCGGGTTGGCGTGCACCATCGCGATGTCCGAACTGAACTGAGAGAGAGGAAATGCGGTCAGGGCTAACGGATCGTGTCCCGGGATGATGCGATCAAGGTCTTTGGCCCGCGCCGCGATACGTGCGAGACCGTCGAGATACTCCCCGAGGTCGACAAAGCTCGGGAAGGGAATGTTCCGACGAATATTCTCGTAATAGTGCAGGGCGTCGCTGGCGAGTATGATCTCGCCGCGCGCTGTGGCAACGGTGACGAACTGCAGACCTTTGGTATGGCCACCACATAGGTGCACGGAGATGCCTGGCGCGATCTCCGCGTCTCCATCGACGAAGTGCAGCCGACCCTCATAGAGACTCTGCACGGCGGCAGCCACGTCGACGGCCTCGTAGTTCTTTCGCAATTGTGGATGCCGCATGCTGTGCCCTGTGCAATATTGCATCTCGGTGGTTTGCATATGAATTCGCGCGCCAGGAAATTCGGCAAGGTTTCCAGCGTGGTCATAATGCATGTGGGTCACGATTACGTCGTTGATGTCATTGGCATTGACACCCAGGCGCCCCAGAAGATCGACCGGATGTGAGTGGTAGTGCCGACCACGCCGGACGGCGGTTTCAGGTGTGAACCCGGTATCGACCAGCACAGTGCGCCCTTGCCCGCGAATTAGCCAAACGAAGAAGTCAAGCGGCATTTCAGGCATATGGAGCGGATCTTCGCCGAGAAAGTTGTCGGCACTCCTGCGGCCGTAGTGTGAGGCGTACCGCAGGGCGAAAACCTCGTAAACAGGTGAATCGGAAGCATTCGGGGTCATCGCCGGACCGCCGGGAAAGCGGGGGCGACGGCGTTCGTGCACCACAGGATTCCGCCGGGGCGGGTGATGCCCGCCGGAAAACGATTACCGACGGTTGTAGAGAATCGCGCAAGCGAGGCTCTGGGAGATACAGTGGGTATGGTTGTGGCTGTCGGTAGACCTAGGAAGATCATAGCTATAGAACGTAGCGGATAACAAACATTGACGGCAATGGGTTGGTTTGACTCATCAAAAGGCATCCACGCCGGAACTACTGGCGCCACGACGAAAAGAGCCCAGCCAATGGCCGGGCCCCTCCGCTATGAACGATGTCCGTGGCCACAACGCCGCGGCACATGTGATTGACATTCAGCCCAGTCCGAGCGCAAGTTCGGCAAAGTGAATATCTTGTTCATTGACAGCGAAACGACGAGATCTTAGGTGTTCCGGTTGCGGTCCGGTGCGCCGTCGCTATCCGGTATCGCGGTTCGGCTGCCTCAGTTCCTTGGCGAGATTTCTCCATCGTTCGGCACATACCAAGGCGAGTTCGGCGAAGTTGTCGCGGCGGTATTCAGGAACACTTTGAATGAGGTTGTTTCGCTGGTCATCATTGATGTCACAGATACTGAGCCATTGAAGCAAGGTTCGCGCGACGGCATTGAACCGCAATGAAGGGTCCTTGCGCAGGCCCTGCAAGTCCGGGCCTGCCGCCGAGTCCTGCCGAGGCGGCTCCGGTGGCACCTTGTCCTTCGAATACTTTATCGGTACAGGATCGTCGCCGCGTTGCAGCCGGTCGCGGACATCGCGGGCCGTCCCCATCGAGATTCCGGCCGTGCTCGCGATCTCACGTAGCGGGGCATCTGGTCGTTCGGCGATGATCTTGGCGGCTGCTCGACGTCCTTCCGCGGTCGTCAGCGGCCGTATCCTGCCGTCTTTGCCGATCCGGGCTTGCGACTGAGAGGAATTGTCAGTCGCACGGCTTCGGATCGCTCCTACCGTCGGTGCGCTTAACCCCGTCACCTCGGCAATAGCCCGATCCGACCAAGCTGCTTGCGACTCCAGTATCCGTAAGACCGCCGCCTCGCGATCTGCTCGAGTAAGCGGGAGGCCATGCTGCACATTCGACTGTACGGACCGCACGAACGCTTCGAAATCCGTACCCTCAAAGTAGGTAACCGCGATTTCCGAGTCTCCACGCAGGCGGGCAGCGAGGATTCGATGTATCCCATCGATGACCCGCATCGTGGACCGATGCACAAGAACCGGCGGCAGAGGTGCCCCCGCAACGGCGAGCAATTCGACGTGCTTTGGGTCCTCCCCGTCAAGCCGCGGTGAGTCGGCAAGCATCAATGTATCCAGCGACACTGAATCCGACATCGTTTCCCCCACCCCAAGATGCCCGAGTCGTTCACCTCCGACTGAGTTACCACTGTTGCAGACAGGATCCCTGGTTGGCAATCGTTCCTTGAGGCAGGCCGGCGGGTCATCTCACCAGATGCCCGCAAGTCCAACGCCTACCCTGCGGCAGAGGTCTCGACCATCGCAGCTCTATAGTCCCGATGAGCGGACAGGCATTCGCCCTTTTGTTGGCACCTTCGCCACTTGACCGCGAGTTTTGTCAGATGCCGTCCTTATTTCGCTCCGGTCACCAGGGAGTACGTTCTGGTGCCTGCACCACACCCGCCTGAGTTTCGCCAGTGCGCCGTTGAGCTGGCCCGTCTGGGCGGCAAACCGGTCACCATGCGGCGAAGGATCTCGGGATCAGCGAGTCCCGCCGGCGGGACTGGATGGCTCAGGCCGATACAAAAATTCTCCCGAAGTAACGTTCCCGCTATTACGAATGGCGTGACCGGCCCGTCTCGACAGCGCGGTACCACCTCGATGAGGCGATAGATTGGCAGTCGTGACAAGGGTTTCGGATCGGGTGACGGTGGCTGCCGTGGTTGTCGTGCCCGGGATGCGGTTCAGGCCGGCAGCTCGCCGTTGAGAACTGCCACGCCGAGGCCGGACACCTGGTGGATGACGGCGCCGCCATCGCGCCGGGTGGTGAGTAACCCGGCCTCCCGCAGCACCCTGGCGTGCTTGCTCGCGCTGGGAGGGGACAGCCCGATCCGGCGGGCGAGGTCGGTCGTGGTGACCGCGGTAGTGCTGGCGCGCAGTGCGGCGGCGCGGGCGCGGCCCAGCAGGGTTGTCACCGGATCCTGCGCGCCAGGCTCGTCCGGCGTGAGCCAGGCGAAACCGGGGCTCACTGGGTAGGCCAGCACCGGGGGCAGATCGGCGTCTTTCAGGGTGACCGGATGGTGGCGGCAGAAATGCGACGGAAGGAGCACGAGGCCTCTGCCGTGCAGATGGAGGTCCTGGTCGACGTAGTCGAGCACCTGCAGCACCGGTGGCCGCCAGCTGACCCTCGGATGCAGGGTCGCGAGCAGCCGGTCGACCCCGCCGGTCAGCAATACCTTGCCGCGCCGCGATCGGTCGGCCTCGACGTGCGCACGCAGCCGCCCCCGATATGGCGCGACCGCCCACTGGTAATACTCGTCCAGAGCGGTACCGAGTTGCCGCAGTGCGGTGACATCGCCGTCCGCCAGCTTGCGCGTCCATGGCGTCGGCGGCCGTTGACCCGCGAGACAGGCCAGGTCCTCTTGTAACCGACGGCGTGGAGTGGACATTATCCGATCGACCAGCGTAGTCGAGTCGGCTTCCCCGCGACCCGGAGTGAGAAAGTCCGCAGAATAACCGCGAGGTGGTGCCAACTCCAGCAGAAGCGGAATCCAGGGTGGAAGTTCCGTCCTGATCCGGTGCCGCCAATGGTCGAAAGTGAGGATATCGTCCGGCTCCTGTAAAAGGTGCAAACTGAACAGCGTCTCCCATGAGGAATCGGCGTCATCCGCAATGGTTATCCGAGAAAGATCCGTGTCGGTGAAGTGAATCCGCAGCACCCTGGCTCCCCCCGAGGTTGCTTGCCCGAAGCGCTTTTATCGCACCATTTCCATGATGTTGTCCTTGCGTGGAACGGAAAACCCGCCAATCGGGTCAAACCGGCCGCGGGTTCCTCGTCCGCTTGGCGGAACCTGTCTCGCGGCACGGACACGCCGTGGCGGGCGAACACGGTCGGTTCGAAGGCCACGGCGTTCCTCCCTGCCCGCTCAGTCCGCTGCGGTGCCGCTCAGGTCGGTCCACCACCAGTTACTACCGGGCTGCCAGGAGGCCTGGTGAGCGCGCCCGTTCAAGCCCTGCACGGTGACCTGGAGTTGGTTCCCGAAGGCCATCGCGGTGGGAGTTCCGGTAAGCCCGCCCGACGGCCCACCGGCTACCTTCTGCCAGTCGGTCCAGCCATTCGCCGACCAGGAGTTCGTCCAGAGCTGGCTGTCGGTGCCCAAGGCCGCCACCCGGACTGTGGACCCGACGACCGCGGCGGACGGGTCACCGAAGATCGCGCCGCCCAGGTTGTGCCACGTCCAGCCGCTTCCCTGGTTCCACACCGCCTGATGCACGTTGCCGTTGAGCCCTTGCACGAACGCCTGCGCCTGCCCGCCGAAACGGATCACCGAGGGCGTTCCGGTCAATCGCGCACCGGGCTCACCGCTCTTCGTCCAGCCGCCCCATCCCGAGCCGCCGAGTACGTTGCTGTACAGCCGCTGATCGGAGCCGAGCGCGTACACCTGTGCCTGTCCACCGAAGTCGAGTGCCGACGGATCGCCGACGATCGTGCCCCCGAGGTTTGTCCACCGCCACGCGCCGCCTGACCAGCGTGCCTCGTAGACCTGGTTGTCCTCGCCACGGGCGATGACATGGATGTTCTGGCCGATTACGACCGCGGACGGGTTGCCTCGCAGCCGAGCCGGTGTTCCGCCAGCCTCCGCCCAGTTCGACCAACCGCCGGAGGGATCCCAATACCGGGTCCGCAGCTGACGGGTCGCCCTGTCGATCCCGAACACGTGCAGCTGCCGCCCGAACGCGACGGCGGCCGGCTCACCCGCGAACGATCCACCGAGGTCGGCCCAGCCGCGCCACGCCGAACCGTCCCATACCCGTTGCTGGACGCTGTTGTCCCGCTGACGCTGGAAGATCTGATACTGCCCACCGAACGGCACGGCCGCGTCCCGCTTCCCTCCGCGCACCTTCTGCAGGTAAGCCGCATGCCGTTCGTACCAGAACTTGCCGGGATCGGAGTTGCCCTCGTGCCCGGAGAACTGGCTGTGTCCTTTTATCCCGCCGCTCTGGTCCTTCGGGTCGGAACTGCCGGTCCTCGGAATCAGGTAACGTTCACAAAGATCGCGTACCAAAGCGGCCGACGAACGCATCATGATGTCGGTGTACCACTTCTCCTGGCGACTGGTCGCCTCGTGCTCGATGCCGATCGTGTCGCTGTTATGCCCGTGCACATGATTGGCCCGGTCCTGATTCTGCACCATCTGCGTGATATCACCGTCGCTGGACCTGATCACGTAATGTGCGCTCGTCTGCTTCTCGTTCGGGTTGGCGAAGAACCGGATCGTGCTGTCGTAATCCGGTACAGCGGGCTCTTCGGGATCGAAGGTGTGCAGTGCGATCGCGGTGATGGCGTCGCCGTTTCGGTCACCCCAGTTGTGCGGATCCGCCGCCACCCATCGCGCGACGGGATAGTCCGGTCTGGCCAGCAGCGCGGCATCGGACGCGGTCGTCGGGATCAGTGATGTCACCAAGACACCTGTGACCGCCAGTGACGTAGTCAATGATCGCCTCATGAAACCTCCCCTGGTTCGAGACCGAGCGGAGACCTCTCCTGGCACTATCCCTCTGGTCTCCGCTGGTTCGTCGAGCAAACCAGCAGCGTGAGGTGGTGTTCCACGGTTTTCATCGTGAGGAAACGTGGGGCGAGGCAACCGGACGCGTAATGAGACGGCGTCGTCGGCAGGTGTCTCGAAGCCCGCAGGCCCCGCCTCTGCGGGGTGGCCTTGCTCATTTTCGCGCTGCAAGCAAGTGGCGACATCCTGCCCGGCACGCCGGTTCGTTCTCATCCGTTCGAGTCAGCTGGACATGGGCCAAGGGCGCAGCTCGCCCGATTGATCACCTCACCAGGTCGGCATCATCGTCTCGGGGTAGCGGGAACCGGCCGCGCCCCTGGGAAGGACCTCCCGCACTCGCGCCAGGTCGTCCGCCGTCAGCACCACGTGCGCCGCCGCCACGTTCTCGGCCAACCGCCCCGGGTCGCGCGTGCCCGGGATCGGCACGACGTCGTCGCCCTGTGCCAACAGCCATGCCAGCGCAAGCTGCGTCACCGTCGCGTCCTTCTCCCGCGCCAGCGCGGTCAACGCCTCGACCGCGGCGACGTTGCGCTCGTAGTTGCCCGGCTGCCACCGGTCGTCCCAGCTGCGCATGTCGTCCGCCGGGTACTCGTCCGCCGGCTTCACCGCGGACGTGAGGAACCCGCGGCCCAGCGGCGAGTACGGAACGAACCCGATGCCCAGCTCCCGCACCACCGGCAGCACCTCGACCTCGACCGCGCGCTCGAACACCGAGTACTCGGTCTGCAGCACCGACACCGGGTGCACGGCGTGCGCGCGCCGCAGCACGTCCGGGCCCGCCTCGCTCAGCCCGAAGAAACGGACCTTGCCCTCGGTGACCAGCTCGCCGACCATGCCCGCCACATCTTCGATCGGCACGTCCGGGTCTACCCGGTGCTGGTAAAGGACGTCGACGTGGTCGGTACCCAGGTACCGGAGGCTGTTCTCGGTGACCTCGCGGATGTGCTCGGGCCTGCTGTCGAGCTTCGCGCCCACGTTCGCCGGGTCGGTCAGGTCGAAGCCGAACTTCGTGGCGAGCACGACCTCGTCCCGGAACCCGGCCACCGCCCGCCCCAGCAGCCGCTCGTTGCTGCCAGTGCCCATGCCGTACAGCTCGGCGGTGTCGAACAGGGTGACGCCCAACTCGTGGGCGCGGCGGATAGTGGCGATGCCGCCCGCCTCGTCACCCGCGCCGTACGCCATCGTCATGCCCATCGTGCCGAGGCCGATCGCGCCGACCTCCAGGCCCTGCGTGCCGAGCACGCGCGTGGGCAGGTTCTGCTGTTGTGTCATGCCCTCGACGCTAGAGCGCACCCGGCGCGCCGGCATGATCGCTGAACCGCATAGGATTGCCTGATCCTCTCACCCATCCTGTTTGGAGCAGCCCCGTGCTCGACCAGCTCGCGGCGGCCGTGGGCCGTCACCGCAACGGCCTGTGGTCCGGCACCACCGCCGTGCCCCGGCTCACCGTGGTCGCCCTCGACGAGGTGGTCAACCCTCTCGACATGCGCTACGAGCCGATGGTGTGCTTCATCGCCGAGGGCTCCAAGCGCACCGTCACGGGGGAGCACAGCCGGTCGGCCCGCCGCGGCGAAATGTTCCTCAACTCGCTCGACCTGCCGGTGACCGCCGTGTTCGAGGAGGTGCCGTACCGCTCGGTCGTGCTGCACCTGGACGGCCCCGCCTTGGCCGACTTGCTGCTCGAACTCGACGGCGAAGCCCCGGCCGCCCCGGCCGCGGGCCAGGTCTCCGCCGCGATGACCCCGGAACTGGTCGACGCCGTCACCCGGTGGGTGCGGCTGCTCGACACCCCCGACGACATCGGGCCGCTGGCCGCCCGCGTGGAGGCCGAGATCCTCTACCGCCTGCTCGGCAGCACACTTGGCCCGACCCTGCGCCAGTTTGCGGCCACCGGCTCGGCCTTGACCAGGGTGCGTGCCGCAGCCGACTGGATCGCCGCCCACTTCGCCGAGCCCATCACCGTGGGGCAGGTCGCGGCGGTCGCGCATATGAGCCCGGCCACCCTGCACCGGCATTTCAAGGCCGCCACCGGCATGAGCCCGCTGCGGTTCCAGAAGCACCTGCGACTGCAGGAGGCACGGCGCCTGCTAGTGGCAGGCGACACCACGGCCGCGCACACCGCCGATGCCGTCGGTTACGCCAGCGCCACCCAGTTCACCCGGGAATACCGCCGCGCCTACGGCCTGCCGCCGGTGCGCGACGCCGCCCGCCTGCGCGGCAGGCTTACCGACAGCCGCTCCTCGTAAGCCGTTCCGCGTAACGGTTCGTGGCCTTGGCTGATCGGGTGGAGCGGTCGTGCTCGACGTGGAGGAGCACCAGCGCGGCGGCGGCGATCCCGCCGATAACCCAGATCATCCGCTCGAACCTTGACGAGATCGGCAAATCCAGCGCGCGCGCCGCGGGAGCGCGTCGCACACGACGCCATACGGATCCAGGGAGACCCGCACTGCCACTCGGCCTGCGCGGACGCGGACATCGCGTATGGCCCCATCGTCGTGTCGTCGACGCTACCCGTGATCGGTACGGCGGGGGAGCAGCAGCACGCCCAGACGGTGGCCATCAGGCAAATCGAGCTTCGTCCGGAGCCGCTCAATGCTGCTCTGCGCTCTGGGACAGCAGCACAAGTTGGAGATGGAGACGAGCATGGCGGTGGTCGGTGGACCGGATGGGACAACCCGCCGGCTCCGAACGGCCCCGCGGCACGGTTCTTCTACTGGGCGGCCTGGAACCGGCGCCGAGCTTCGGTGATCCAGCTCAGCATGGCCTCCAGCATGCGGGCCCGGAGGTCCAGTCCCATCGCCTTCGGGTCGGTAGGCTGCTCCACTTGAGCCAGTTCGGCCAGGTACTCCCGCAGCGGCGCGAGTTCCGCGGTGAGCGCTTCCTCCTCACGCGCCAGCACCCACAACGCGTCTTTACTGTCTAATGTGGACACAAGCAGCGCGCGGAGCGTCGACTCGTCGCGGACCGTCCGGTCAGGCTCCACCTCCACCAGCCAGCGGCGCAACTCGGCCCGGCCTGCCGGGGTGGCCGCGTAGGTCCGCCTGCCCCGAGGGCCCTCGGCGACCTCCTCGGCGAACCCAGCTTCGGTGAGCTTCGCCAGCTCGCCGTACATCTGGTTGCGGCGGGCGTACCAGACGCCCCGCATCACGTCGTCGAACTTCTTCGCGAGGTCATAGCCGCTCTGTGGGCCGGGCAGCAAGGTGGCGAGGACAGCGTGGCGCAGTGACATGCGAACTATTTTGACAGATCAGTTATGATCGGTCAACGTTGACCTATGGATGACCGCCGAAAACGCTTGATCCTCCTTGCGACCCTCGCCGGCGTACTACTCAGCGCCCTGGACGGCACCGCCACCAGCACCGCCATGCCGAAGATCGTCGAGCAACTACACGGTGAGCAGAGCCTGACCTGGGTCATGACCGTGTACCTACTGGTCTCGACCGTGACCATCCCCATCTACGGACGGCTGGCCGACCTGCACGGCCGCAAGATCCCCTTACTGACCGGCATGACACTGTTCCTCACCGGGTCGGCCCTGTGCGCGCTGGCACAAGACATGCCGCAGCTCATCGCGTTCCGCGTGGTGCAAGGCGCGGGCGCGGGCGCCCTGATGACCGTAGGCATGACGCTCGTACGCGATCTGTACCCACCGGAACGCTCGACCGGCATGATGCGGATGCAGACGCTCATGGCCGGGATGATGGTGATCAGCTTCATCGGCGGCCCCGTGGCAGGCGGCCTGCTCGCCGACCACCTGGGCTGGCAGTGGATCTTCCTGGTCAACCTGCCGATCGGGGCCGCCGCCATCGCCGTACTGGCCAGGCTCGTCCCGCACGACCGGCAACCCGACCGCGACACCGGTAGATTCGACACCGCGGGCGTGTTGCTGCTGACCGTCGGCATCTCGCTGGTCCTGGTGGCGCTCAACAACTCCCTCGGTATCGCCCTGCTCGCCGTCGGGATGGCCCTGCTTGCGACATTCGTCTTCGTGGAACAGCGAGCCAGCGTGCCGATCGTCCCGCTGCGACTGTTCGGCAGCCGCCCCTACAGCGCGGTGACCCTGGCCGGATTCCTGTTCACCGCCGCGACCATGCCCGCCGGGCTATTCCTCGGCCTCTACTTCCAGCAAGTGCGTGGCTACGGCGCCACCGCGTCCGGGCTGATGGTGCTCCCGCTGATGGCCGGCATGCTCATCGGCAACCGCGGCACGGCACTGGTCGTGCTGAAAACCGGGCACGTCAAAGGAATTCTGGCCGCCGGCGCGGTGCTGACGACGCTCGCGTCCGCGTCGCTGGCGGCGATCGACGTGCTTCCCCTGTGGCTGACGATGCTCTGCGTGGGACTGATCGGCCTCGGTACGGCCCCATCGATGGGCGGCATCACCACCGCCGCACAAATGTCGGTCGAGCGCCGGGACGTCGGCTCGGCGACCGCCAGCCTGCTTCTGATCAAGCAGCTCGGCGGCAGCGCCGGTCTGGCCATCGGACAGAGCATGCTCGTCAGCGGCGCGCCCCACGGCCTCGCGCACGCGATCGGCGGCACGATCGCGGTCATTGGCGCCGCCGGCGGCGTACTCGCCCTCGGCGCGGTCCTCGCTATGACCAACCTGGACGTCATGCCCGCCAGGCAACAGGAGAAGGTCGCCTAGGGCGTGTCTGGCAAATCTGTTCGATGGGGTTCGTGATCCAGGTGGTTCCTGGTGGTGTGGGCCCTTCGGCCTCGTACTGGGCGTACTCG